>JANXSI010000434.1 GCA_025352765.1 Devosia sp.
TCGTCGACCTGCAAGCCGCCATCAACCGCTTCGTCACCGAGACCAATGCAAACCCAAAGCCCTTCACCTGGACCGCCGACCCAGACCGCATCATCGCCGCCGTCAGACGAGGGCACCAAGTGTTAGATTCCATCCACTAGACACGATCTATCAGAATATTCGCACGATTTCGCTGCTGCCGAGCCTGGCCGAGGCCGACCGCCATGGCACCAACCTCTCGGAAGAAGCCCGGGCAGCCATCCAGCAAATCTACAACAACCTATACTCCAGCGTTGCCGTTTCGGAGGTGTACATCCTTCCGATTGATTTCGATCCAGACGCACTCGATCCGCTAACCGGCCACCACCAGGCGCCGATCGCGGTCTATGACCAGTTGATCGTTGGTGGACGTAAGATCCACACTGAAAGTGTAGACTCCGATAAATTGATCCCGTCGGACGGGGACTTCGAAGGAACCCCCGACCGTGCCGGTACGCCCCAGGTCGAGATCTACGAATACCGCCAATTGCGCCGGCAATTGCAGTGGATGAAACAGTACTACCCGACGCGGGAACTGGTAGACGGGATGAACATTCCGATGATCGGGAGTCCCGAGCTACTGACCTGCGACAACACACAATTCAACAGTACCCGTGATGATGCCGACCGCAGGGGGCTGGTCCAACTGGTGCCGTTCTACGGCAATGACGGCAAGCTAAAGGGCGGCGTGTCGGTAACTGTGCGGACTGCCGCTTACCGAGCTTTGCTACCATCGGCGGACTACGCCCTGACCAACGGAAGGTATCACTTCTCAACCTTCCTCAAGGGGGGCCAGGCTGAGGCTTCCAAGGCCTGGGCTTCAACCGGAGCACCGGATCCCGCACTCGTCGCCTCGGAGGTTTTGCTGGTCAAGACCGCCGACCCTACAAGCAATTGGCAGGTCTGGATGGGCCGTCCGGTAGAAGAGTTTGTTTCGAGTCCGGCTATGATCAGTATCGCAACGGCGCGGACGGTCAGTCTGCTCGGGATTGTAGGCCTGACCCTCGCCGCCTTCGCCACGGTCCTTGCCATCAATCGGAGCCTCGAGAAGACCCGTCAGGCCGCCGATGCGAACGCCTCGAACAAGGCCAAGTCGGCATTTCTGGCAATGATGAGCCATGAAATTCGCACCCCGCTCAACGGCATTCTGGGTATGGCTGAACTGTTGTCGGACAGCCCGCTTCTACCGGAACAGAGATCCCAACTGGACACCATCACACGATCGGGTGACCTGCTCTTGCATGTGATCAATGACGTTCTGGACTTCTCCAAGCTGGAGTCCGGAGATATCGAACTTGAGCCGAGCGCCGTCGACCTGAGCGAACTTGTCGTGACTGTCACCCGTATGTTGGAACACCGGGCCATAGCCAAAGGACTTCGGTTCACTACCGAGGGCCCCTCGGTGGTGTTTCAGGCGGACCGAGTGCGCCTGCTTCAGGTGCTGGTCAACATGGTCGGCAACGCCATCAAGTTCACCGATCGCGGAAGTGTCGGGCTATCGATCAGCCTCAACAAGTCATCGGAAGCTAACCCGGTGCTGCGCTTTGAGGTGCGTGATTCCGGGATCGGTATGACCGAACAAACCTTGGCTAGGTTATTCACCGAATTTACCCAGGGTGACGTTTCGATCAACCGGCGTTTCGGCGGCACAGGCCTCGGCCTCGCGATCAGCAGGCGCCTGGCTAAGGCCATGGGAGGCGACATCACCGTCCGCAGCACGCCAAATGCTGGAAGCACCTTCACCTTTACCGTCCCGTTTCGGCCCGCGACCCTCGAAACCAAAGCGGAAGAGCCCAAGCCGTCCGGGAGAGAATTGGAAACCGACGGGCGCCGCGTGCTCATGGTCGAGGACAACGCCATCAACCGGCGCGTCGCCGATGGGATGCTCCGGCGACTGGGGGCCGAGGTCAGCCTGGCCACCAACGGCCTTGAGGCCCTCGACGTCCTCAATGGCGGCACCTTCGACCTGATATTGATGGACATGCAGATGCCTGTGATGGATGGGCTTGCGGCCACTACCGAGATCCGCCGTCGGGGTATTTCGACCCCCATCTACGCGTTGACCGCCAATGCCTTCACCTCCGATCGCGATCTTTGCTTGGCTGCCGGAATGACTGGATTTCTTACCAAACCAGTGACGCGTGAAAAACTTGCCCGAGTGCTGCACGACGTCGACGTGCATGGTGCTGCGCCTCGTTCCAGCCCGACCCAAGACACCGCCGGTGCTCAGCAACCCCAGCCAAGAGAACGCAATGTTGCCTAGCAGGACAGACAATCGATGCCTGCCAGTGAATCGGCTCGTTGGTCTACCCATCCAACTGCAAACGATAAGGTTGCTTTTTGGCCCCGTTCGAGCCCTCTTTGCCACGCAAAGTCTGGACACCAATGGTGCGGCCAGGACGTCATCGCGCAACGGCTAGTGTGTATCGAACACATGGCAAAGACCGTCGCCATTATCGATCGGGACAAC
The DNA here is from genome assembly GCA_025352765.1 of Devosia sp. Classification (GTDB taxonomy): domain Bacteria; phylum Pseudomonadota; class Alphaproteobacteria; order Rhizobiales; family Devosiaceae; genus Devosia_A. The sequence continues at coordinate 2,489 of JANXSI010000434.1, forward strand.
TGGCAGGCCAACACCGACATCGTTGTTGTTGTCGATGGGCCTCGACGCTCCTCACATGGATCGCCCGTGATCTCGGGGTCGAGGCGGCTCCATGATCGCGTCAACGCAGCGTTCGTCGCAGGATGGCGATCTCAGGTCCCTCGTCGGACTTTTTCCGAATCGAGCGCCAGCAGATCTCGGTGAGGGTCCCGCTCGCGGCCCGCTTCGATTTTCGCACCGTCCTAGATGCGCCCGAGCTGATCCGCATGGCGGGAGAACGTCCGCTCGAACCGCTGACCTATATCGATGGTGACTGGACGTTGACGACTTTTCGCGCCGTCCGCGATACCAGCGTCGAGGGCAAGGCGGTGCTCATCCGATCCTCTCGCCTCGGGCGCCTGTGGCGACGGCTGGTGGCCGTACCGCGATGGCGACATGATTAGACGCGCCGATCTGATCGGCTACCGTTCCGGCTTCTTTGAGGACCACGAACTTGCAATGGCGTTCGACCTCGTCACCAGGGGTGGCGCGACGGCACTCGGGCTCGCCGACTACGGGCTCGCCTAGGGATGCAAGGCGGATTTTGTTATCCTCGATGCGGCCCATGTCCCGGAAGCCGTGGCCGGCGTGCCCGGGAACCGGGCGGTCTGCAAGGGCGGCCAGCTGTGGCTTAAAACGGGCGCTTCCCGGCCCGTGCTGTATGCCCTAGTCGCACAGAGCATCGACCTGCTGGTCAACGAGCTGCCCGCCGGAGCAGCCTCGAAGGGTTGGCTTGGCATGCGCTGCGCAATCTGGCGTCGCGCGCACTTTCGCCCGATCGATTGGGCCCGTCATCTGTCGCGATCTGAAAATGCCTAGGCCTGATCAGAACTCGCTCCACTCTTCCTTGAGGGCGGCGTTACCTTTGGAAAGATAGGAGCTGGCCGCTGCCCTGAGCTTTTCCTTCATGGCTTTGGTTCCTGCGGCCGGAGCCGATTGGCGGGCCTCACGCGCCGGCGGAGCCGCTGGGCGCGAGTTGCTGTTGTCGACGACGAACTGATCGACGATACGATCGAGTTCGTTGGCCTGGCCTTCGGTCTGCTCGATGGCCGCATTGGTCTCTTCGACCAATGCTGCATTGTGCTGGGTCATTTCGTCCATCTGCCGGATGGCAGTCGAAACCTCCGCGATGGCGGACGACTGCTCGCGGCTGGCGCTCGAGATATCCTTGATGAGATCAGCGCTTTCCTTGACGCTCGAAAGCATGTCGATCAGCTTCTGGGTGGCTTCGGCCACCAGCTTGCTTCCGGATGTGACTTCGCCTGCCGATTGCTCGATCAGAACCTTCACTTCGCTCGATGCGCTGGCCGCCGACTGAGCAAGGCGGCGGACCTCGACGGCAACCACCGCAAAGCCCTTGCCTGCGTCGCCGGCACGCGCCGCTTCGACGGAGGCATTCAGCGCCAAGAGGTTGGTCTGGAAGGCTATATCGTCGATCAGGCCGATGATATTGGAGATCTTGGCAGAAGAGGTGGATATCCGGCCCATCGCATCGTTTGACCTCGTCATCACCTCGCCAGTGAGAGCAACTGTATCGGAGACGTTCTGGGCCTTGGTGCTTGCCTGCTCGGCGCGCTTGGCATTCTCAAGCACGGTCGAGCTCAACTGCTCCATGGCAGCCGATGTCTCCTCGATCGCGGCCGCCTGTTTGGTTGTGCGCTCGGCAAGATCATTGGCGCCTGCCAGGATCTCGCCGGTCGCGGTCTTCACCCCGACTGAGGTCCGCCGCAGCTGCCCAACGATCTCGCCGAGGTTGTCGACCGCCGAATTGGTGTTTGTCTTGAGCTCGGCGAGGGCCCCGCGATAGTCGCCCTGCATGCGAACTGTGAGGTCGGCATGCGCCAGGGCCGACATCACGCCGAGCGTCTCGGCGAGCACCCGGTCGACGTTGCCAACGAGTCCGTTGAAAGTGTCCGCGAGTGCAGCTAGGCCGGGGTCGGAGTGCGTGGCATTGACGCGCTGCGAAAAGTCGCCATCGGATGCTGCCTGCGCCACACGCGAAAGCTCCAGGTTCAAGGCGTCCACCTCTTTGGCCTTGGCCTCCGTTCGGGCGCTGGACTGTTCTGCCTCGACAGCGAGCCGAGAGCGATCCGCAAGTGCGTTCTTGTAAGTGCCGATTACGCCTTGCATGGCCTGGATCTCGCCAATGCGCTGCACGCCGCTGGTGTCGATGTCGTGCATTCCACCGGCCAGATCGCGCATGGCTTTTGTCATCTTGACCAGCGGACCGCTGATGAATTTCCGCGAAAGGAGAACGAGGGCGACGCCCAACACCAGCGTCAGTACGAGACTGGCGATATCGACAAATTGAGCACTCTGAGAACTGGCGGAAGCGTCGGCCGTGACGGTTTTGGTGGCTGCCTCGATTGCGTCGGAGACCGAGGACATTACGTTTTCGAGACCCTTGAAAGTGGCATCGAAGTCCGCCAAGCCAGCCTCCGCCGTAACCCGGTCCCCCTTGATTGCGGTGTCGATCAGCTCTTCTGCTTTCGCGATGTAGGCGTCCAGTGGCGCTTTCACCGCAGCCAGTGAAGTCCGAACGGTCTGCGGAAGATCGAGTGCGTCCTGGGCGGATAGCGCGTTTCGAAAGATCCCGCCGTACTCGCCGATCTCGTTCTTCGCTTGAGCCAACATGGTCGCGTCGTTCTTTTCGGCGGCATACATCGCACGAAACACGACGCCGCGCAGGCCGTCATGCATCATGTCGGCTGTCATGTGCTCTCGCATCGATGTCAGCATCGTCAAGGAACGCTCGCCGGCGTCGGTGAACTTGGCGGAGGTCCAAGCACTCATTGTGGTGAGCAGGAGGCCGTAGGCGACGATCGCTCCCGCTACCAGAAGAACCACAGTGTGGAAACGCAGCGCTGCTGGACGCGGTGCGCGGCGGCGGTCTTCTGTGCGGATTTTGTCCATCTGGGGCTCCTCCTCGTGGGGCAAATGGCCACGGCGCGACACTCCGCAGCATGTCAAGATAGAGTAGACACAACCGACAAATGGGGAGTTAATTTCTGGAGTAGTACTGAGATTTCTTGGTCATCGTTCGCGACACAGAACCAGATGGGGCAATCGCTGCTTCCAGCTTTTGCGCATCACGAAATAATGTCGCTGCCAAGGTCTAGGCTCGTCTTGCAGGCTTCAGCCTCGATTCAAGCAGGAACTTGGTCGTTTCTTCGAAACCGGCCGGTCTCGAAAAGGCGTAACCCTGAAGTTCATCGCATCCCAGCTCAGCCAAAATGCGGGCCTGCTCGAGTGTTTCAACACCTTCAGCCACCGCTGACACCCCCAATGAATGGCCTATCTCGATGATCGACCCAACCAGGCCGCGCTGGGCTTCGGAAGTGCCTATCGGGGCTATGAGCTGCCGATCGATCTTTAGCCGATGTGGTCGCACCTTCAAAAGCGCAACGATGGAGGTGTGGCCCGTTCCAAAGTCATCAATGTCGATCTGGATGCCCTTCTCGCGCAGCCGGTCGATATTGAAGCTCGCCATGTCGTCGTCGCCGTCGAGATAGATCGACTCGAGGAGTTCGAATGAGAGGCGACTTGGAACGATGTTCAACTGCTCGATGTGCCTTATCAAGTTTGGATCGTGGAGGCGGCGCGACGAAATGTTCACCGAGACCCTCGGCACTTCGATCCCTTCGCGCTCCCAACGACCTTGTGCCCCTATCACCTTGTCGAGAACCATGTGATCGATCGCCGGCACGACCCCAAGTTCCTCGGCTGTCTGGAGGAATTGGGCGGGCGATAAAATGCCGCGGGTCGGATGATTCCAGCGGACCAGAGCCTCAAGCCCCGTTAGGTAGTAGTTTTGGGCGTCGACTTTGGCCTGAAAGTGAACATCGAACTCATCACGTTCGACCGCGAACATGATTTCATCAGCGAGGGTCTTGGTCTGGATAATGCGCTGCTGAAGAGCCTCTGCGAAAAACTCGGCTCTGCCGCGTCCCGCTGTTTTGGCCCGGTAGAGCGCGAGATCGGCCCGAACGAGGAGATCTTTCACATCAAGGTCCCGTCCAACGTGATGAGCGATGCCAACGCTGACGCCGGACCGGCATTCACGCCCCTCGTAGCGCACCGGTCTCGACATGCGAGAAATCACCCGGCGGGCCAGGCCGCGAAGGTAGTTTGGACGGGACGCAAAGCTACTAACGATAATGAACTCGTCTCCACCTACTCGTGCGACGAAATCAGTGTCCCTGACGCTAGACTTGAGCACCTGTGCTGCGTGCACGAGTATCGCATCACCCGCACTATGCCCCAATGTGTCATTGATTTGCTTGAACCTGTCGATGTCAACGTGAAGGAGCGCAAGACCACCGCAAGTTTTTGCGTAAGCCACTTCCCGCGCCGCCAGCTCTTTTTCAAGGAACCGTCGATTGGGAAGGCCTGTCAGGGCGTCGTGGAGGGCGTCATGGGCCATCTGTGCTTCGACGCGCCGCTGCTCGGTGACATCCTCGTGGGTCGATACCCATCCACCGCCGTGAATCGGCTTTCCAACAACCCGAACGAAGCGCCCATCAACCAGTTCAAAAACCTGTTCTGTGGCCTCCTCGATCGGGCTGAGATGCAGGGCCCTGCCCGACGCATCTTTCGGGACCATTCCGCAGCTTTCAAAAGCGCGTTCGAGCCCGGATAGCGTCGCACCGGGAGCCACGAGTGTTTCAGCAACTCCATACAGCTCAAGGAAAGGCGGGTTAGCGGAGACGAGCTTGTGGTCCCCGTCGAACATGCAGACCCCTTGGCGCATGTTATTGAGAACAGCGGAAAAGCGAACGTTCTGGAGCTCGAGCAACTCTTGTTGCGCGTGCTGCCCGGTGATGTCCTCGTGCGTCGCAATCCACCCACCATCCGGCGCTGGCATGTGAACGGTCCGCACAACCACTCCGTTAGCGCGTGACGTGACGTTTACGAATGGAACGCCATTACGGTATTCTTGGACAATCGAGTCCTGGAGTGCCGCAGCACTTCCTGAAAAGTTACCGGTTTCACGCTGGCGCTCAAGCAACTCCACAAAGGGACGACCTGCCCTCAGGTCCTGCGCGTCCATCCCAAACAGCTCTGCATATCGGGCATTCCAGATGGACAGGCGATAGCTCGCATCAAACCCCGACAATCCCTGCCCCATGGCGTTCAGCGTGACCTGCAAGTGCCCATTGGAGATCGCAAGCTCGCGAAGCTTCATCAGGAAGAATAGCGAGAGCGGTCCCGCCAGAGCGATCGGTAGGAAGATGTCTGTAAGGATCGAACGAAGCCGAGCCTCGTCGGACATTGCACTCGCATTGAACAGATCAACGGAGAGGGCTACCAAAACGCAGACGGCCGTGCTGACAAGCGCCCCAACCCAAACTCGGGTCCAGCCCTTTGCGGAAAAGAGCGAGTTCAACGTCAGACCCCCGGCCGAACTATTGTTGCCAGCGTGAGATTACCCGGAAACTGATTAAGTTCGGGATAACACATAATTCTGATGTCAATGTTTTCTGGCGATCGTTGTAGCGTCAGCAACATACGTACGATTTGGTGCACACCCGGAATGAACCTGCTTTACCGGGAGCGAACGTGATCAGTCATGGCCACCCCGGTGACATTGGCACCGGGCCCTAGACTGTAGGTGGATGGACCCACACCGAACAACTTCGGAGTGCCGTTAGATGACCTCGGCGACTGGCTGAACTCCGAATGTACGCCGGCCAACAGCATCATGGTGCTTTGCTGACCAGAGACGAGCCAAGGCGTATTCAGACTGCGCTCGATGAGCACATGATCGTCTTGAAGACATTCCCACGCGGGGAGAACCGGGAGCGATGGGATCTATTGCAGCACCATGTAGGAAACGCCCCGCTTTCTGAATTCTGGACAGTTGGCTACCTGCTCCTCGATCGGCAGCGTGCAGTGTCGTCGTGGCGCGCAGACGCGGTTGATGGTCAGGCCCGAAGGAGCGCTTCGTTGCTCCCATGTCGGGAGGAGTGACAGCTTCAATCCTCGGCGCGCCGCGAGCGGTGGCTTTGGTCCAGTCGGGCTCGGCGCGAGTTCAGGTCGCGATGTCCCGGTGGAGCCCTGCGACGAACAATTCGATGTTCTCGGTCAACTGGTCGACGAGCGACAGAATTGCACCTTAATTTACCGAGGCCCCGAGGGGGTGACCATGCAGTGGGGTATGTCGAGTAGCCTCATCAAAGGGCTATCGGCCGATGGTTGCCCGCGCGCAGTGAGTGAAAGCTGAGGAGGATCAACACCGAATTGGCTGCCGATATGCGTCAATCAGCCTTCAGCCAGATTGACCAAACTGACGCAGCGGGGTTTTTCGGCGGCACAGGGGAAAATCCTTTGCGGTAGTTGATGAGAGTGCAGCCGAGGCGCTATGTTTGAGTGCGGCGTTGAGGGGCGTTCACCGTGAAGATTGAGGTCGTAGTAGATGGCGAGGTCGTGAGCACCGAGTTCGTGGTCCAGAGCGCCAGTGCGCCAACGGACTTGAACCCCGGCAAGCTGGCGGCGCTGAGGACGGCCCTTGCCGAGAGGCGGCTTCGTCTGAGCCAGGCAATGACAGCCAGTTTCAATGTCTTCGACAACGCTGGGAACAAGCTCACTCGCCACTAGCCCGGCAAAGTCGCCATGCCCGGCCGCCGACACGCCGGCTGGGCTGGTTCACGATTGGCCGGCGAGCCACAGCGCGGCATAAGCCGGGTGTCGTTCCGCTCGGCGCGAGGGGTCCAACATCGAGGAGCGGACGGCCGCCCGTTCCGCCTCCGCCCGCAAGGGTTTGCCGGCGAATGGGCAATAATGGTGTGTATCGATCGCGGCGGTGCGACGCCCGACGAAGTTTCCCGGCGCGTTCTTCAACGATGTCGGTCTTGCTCACGTCGATCAGGCTCGGTCGGCATTCAATTTTGGTGTAAGCGGCCGAGAGTTGCCCCTCCGGACCCGAGCGGCCTCAAACAACTGGCGAGCCTGCCGCTCTCAGATTTCCGCCGGTCCAACAACCGCCCGACGCACAGACCGTCGGTTCCGTGCTGCCCCGACACGATGCACGGGCCCGTGTGAACGAGGGGGCAATCAGCTTTTCAGCCCGCCGCAAAAGACCAGCCTGGCCTCCGGGTAACGGTCTGCGAGATCCTGCAGCCGCTTGATGACACTTGAGGGCAGCCCTGTCACCGGGACGATCCGGGTCGGCTTGCGCGGCGGGGCGTCAGTTTTCTTGGTCTCCAGCAGAACCTCCTCTCGAGGTCTAACGAATGCCGATATACTAAGCTCGTACTGGGTGAACATTGGGGTCTCGATCGACGGCGATGGGCGGCGCGATCAATGTGAGACTGTCTCCCTCCACCGCATCAGGAGCTTGACCAAGACGACCCCGGCAAGCCCGGCAGAGATCTTGATCAAGGCGTCGATGAGCCTGCCATCGCGGCCCGGATCGATGAGCTGTAGCATCTCGAGGGAAATCGCAAGCCCGGTGACGCCCGCGAGGACCTGTGCCAGTCTGTTGGGAAACGCCAGCATCGAGAGGCTTCCCAGAAGGAAGAACGCCGCGGCGCGCTCCAGGTTTGGATGCCCGGCCTGCGGCCTGAGCCCGACAGGCCCAAGGGTAACGCAGATGATGGCGACCAGAATGACCAATGCAGCGAGGCGCGAGAATTTTGTCATCGCGCTGTCATAAACCCTCCGTCCGATTAGCACACCTTACAATACTGCAAGGCAAACCGGCATTTGCCGAACAGTGCGTATCCATCTGAAAGGTAACCCGAGGACTTTGTCGACCTACACCGAGCGGCAGCCCCTGCCCGCGCCTCCGCCTGCGCCGCGATCAGCATTGGAGCCGCGCGGCGCTGGCCGCACGCGCCTGAGCCACAGACGGTACCCAGCATGACGCCGTGTATCCGATCATCACGCCGACGCATTCGTCGGACGGTGTGTGCCAAGACCGCCAGAACATGCCGGTTCGCCGGCCCCCAAATCCCCTTGGCTGAACGCCCGCCAGGCAGTCTCCTGCCGCCGAGTCAGAGGCTTTTCTACCGATCTCATTGACGGTCCAGGAGCTGTAGGTAGATCTGGAGCGCTTCCCGCTTGAAATCCCGCAGGACCTGCTTGTGGTTGGCGCCTTTCTTGAGCCTCGAGGCCGCGACGGACGAGTGACCATAACAGTCAGCGCCGGGGCCGATAGTGTCTCGATGCCGGTTTGTTGCTGGGGGCATACCCGTCTCGAATATCGTTTTAGTCATGGGTTCCAAGGGTGTCCTTTGATCGGCCCCTCCTCCGCTGGGCACACGCAAAACGCACCAGCGAAGGGGAGAAAGGAAATCAGGTGGTCGACAATTGGGAAACCGCGAGGGTTTCGAGCCGGCGATCGACTTCGCGAAGAAGCTCTTCAATAACGGCTTTCACGGCGAATGAAATTATGCGCACCTCGGTGCGCTGTTTGGGTATCACCTGCCGGTCGGCGGTGTATGGGGGGCATCAAGCTTTCGAGCTAGCGCCGCTGGCGACTATCCCAACAGGATCGTCTACCGACACTCGCGTCCATTGATGCTGCCCGGATGATGCTTGAAATGTAGCGACGGGTCCACGATGAGCACCAGCTCGACGTCACCTATGGCCGAACGATTTAGTATCGACCGTGGATTAAATTCGAGCGCCGAGCGTTTACGCTTGGAAACGTCGTCACGTCCCCTTCCGAGGCGCTGCACGCGAAAACCGTGAGGGAAACTGGTGGGTCAACTGCTGCTGCGGCCAACGCTCCAAACTAACCTCCGTCACGCGCTATCCGTTTGGTGGGAGACGAGACCTCGAGGCCAGGTTCTTCTGCTGCTAGCCACAGCAGCCTGGGTCGCAATCGCCCTAGTTGTAGGCCTAATTTTCGTGCTGGCAAGGTGTGTTCAGGTACTGTTCGAATTGCTGTAGTGGAACAGGGGCCGAGACCTTTGCTCGTCCAGATCGAATGTGATTTCCCCTCACTGCCCGGCGCAACTTGATCTCGGATCGGTGCGGCCGCAAATTAGAACACTGAGCGAGTTCACTGCGTTGACACTTGCCCTTCGAGGGTATGGCTGGGCGGCGAGCAAGAGCACGTTCCAATCGCCATCCTGCGACGTCGACAATGCCCGGCACTCGCGCTCGGGAGCGACGCGCTACAGAGGCTGAGGAGGTGGTTGGCTGAGCCGCTTCAGAGCCTTCCTATACACATCGTCGTCCTCACCGGGCCCATTCCGGCACTGCTTGGAGCCGACGGCTACGCTGTGGGGAGACGCCGCGCCGGCAGGAGCCGAGATGCTGAACCTGCGAGACACTACCTGCCCAGGCGACGCGTGCCAGTTTTGATGGAAGACAAAGAGCGGGTTGCTGTCAAAATCGAGGAAGGCAGCCGTTACGCAGACAAAATCGTCATCTGTCGGATCATCGTCGGTCAGCGTTAGCGTGACAATGGTTTTGCCCCCATCGGGCTGAAACGCGAAGTCCACCCATTGTTTTCGATGCCAATCCCATCTTTGGCGGGGAACCACGCAGGCGGTCGAACTGGAGCAATTGATCAGCTCCATGTGGGTCCAGGCGTAGTCCTTCCACTCGGCGAGGTGCTTGACCACTGTCGGGTCGTTATGCGCCAGATTGATGGCCAACGAGAGCGCCTTAAGGGCGGAGAGGTCCATGCGTGACTTTCCATGACGACCGGATTCTTATTATAGGCAAATCTAGCAGGACGCCGGCGATCGACACGATTATTCATTTCGCTCGTCTCACAAGGCCTGGTGACCTCAGATTCCCCCTTTCTCACTTTGACATTGAGGGGGGCGGCCGATCAGAGTTCAGGCACCAAGTAACCCAGGCTGAAACGACCTAACTGAAAAATGGGGAAGTCATGAATATAGCTTCTACCGATTTCTGAAGAAAACGTCTATAAATGCGTTAGTCGAGGTAAATACTGGCAACGCTGAGGTATTCCTTCCTTGGAGTCCTTTCCAAAGAGCACGAACGTGGCACCTTTCGCTCCCGGCGAGCCGGCGGCTCCGGGTCACCGAAGTTCTTCGCCACGCCTGCTGATCCTGCCGCCCCAGCGCAACTCCCCGATCAGTGATCCGCGGGATGCTGAGCTTGCGCGTGCGCTGGTCCTCGACATCACCATGGCGCTCTGCAGAAGCCGGCTCTACGAGGTGATCGCGCCATTCACGGCTCGACAACTTGTGTCCGGACTACCCAGCAACCAAGTTATTCCGGTCGACTATGTGGTTCGGACCGAAGTCTTTCCGTGCACCGGGCCAATCCCACTTTCGCAGATGCGCGTCGAGATCTTCGCCGGCGTCTTCGGGGACCGTATCTGGATGGGCGAGGTCGAGCTGCGCACTGGCGAGTTGCAGGACCTGCACCACCTCCTGAGCACAAGGCTAGCCGATGAGGTCTGCGGCCGGATCGGGAGCGAGGAGTTGCGCCGGTTTAGGCGGAGCGGGGCGGCGTCAGCGTACACCCACTACCTGCTTGCGACCCGGCGCGAGAGTCGCAATGACCTCGCATCGTTGCTGCTGGCTCAGAAATCTTTGACCCGCTCGATACAGCTTGCGCCCGACTTTGTGCCAGCTCTAAGCCAAATGGCCCGGACCAAGACGCTCGAGTGGCTCGAGCGGGGCACCGAAGATCGCGCACTGTTGCGTGAAGCGAGTAGTTTTGCTCACCGGGCTCACCGCTACGAACCTGCAGACAGCGCCAGCTTGCGGGAGATCGGCCACGCTGCACTCTATCAGCATGACCTCGCGGCAGCGCTTGAGCATTACGAGGCGGCCCAGTCTCTGGCGCCCAACCATGCGGACCTCTTGGCCGACCAGGCCGACGTCCTGACCCACATGTCCCGCCACGCTGAGGCCGAGACCCTGATCTCGCGGGCCCTGTCGCTCAATCCCCTCGCCCCCGACGACTACTACTGGATCGGCGGCGCCGTCAGTTTCTTCATGGGAGATTACCAGCGGGCGCTTGGGAGGCTGACCGCGATGCGGTCGCCGGGCCTCGCACTTCGCCTGATGGCGGCCTGCGCGGCCATGAGCGGCGATGTCGAGACCGCGGCATCCTACCGGGAACAGGCCCTCGCTCGAGATCCGAGCTTCACCGTCAGCAAGTGGGGCAGCCTCTATCCCGAGCCCGACAAGGCCGATACGGCGCATTATTTTAGCGCGCTCAAACTGGCGGGGTTTGGCTAGCCCACACATTAACCAATCCTTAGTCAGACTGTGGGCCTCCTTGGGTAACCGAAGGGAGTCCGCATGCACATCTCGGCGAACACGACGACGGACGGCGACACCCGTCTTGCTGCAACTGAAGTTGATTGCCTCGAGGCTCGGCCGGCAACCTACGCCACGGCCTCAGAGCGTCAGGTTGCGGGGGACGGTTCTGTTCCGCTCTACGCCCTGCCCCCCATGCCGCGCATTCCAAGCCGCAAGTTTTTCAAGCACTAGCGGACAAAGTGCACGCAGGGCCGCCTCACGAGACCAGCGGCTGGCACGAGAATGGTGAGCGCTGTGTTCCGGCCGCGGCGACAATAGAGCGTCTGCGGCCGGTCTTGTCGGCTTTCGGCATCACCCGTCTGGCCCGCCAAACCGGGCTCGATCGCCTGGGTATTCCTTGTTTCTCGGCGATCCGGCCCGCAGGCCTGACGCTGAGCGTCAGCCAGGGCAAGGGTCTCGACGACGCCAGCGCAATGGCATCAGCCCTGATGGAAGCCATCGAATATGCCGTCGCCGAACGCCCCCGGGACGATACCCGAACAGCGACGGCAGCCGAAATCCAGCAGGCAGGGGACCGGTTCTTCAACCCGACCCGGTTGCTGCCGCCTGCGGCCCCGTTCGCCCTCGACCAACCGATCAGCTGGATTGAGGGACGGAGCTGGCCCGCCGATGGGCGCGTCTGGGTCCCGCTCGACGTTGTCACCCTCGGCGGGAGCCCACCAGAACTGCGCGAGGTGAGCCGCAGTACCAACGGGCTTGCCTCTGGCAATCGCATTGAAGAGGCACTGTTCCACGCCATCTGTGAGTTGATCGAAAGGGATGCAACGTCCCTGTGGTCCCTTCTCTCCGAAGAAAACAAGGTCGACACCGAATTTGTCGCCACCGCGGTCGAGGACGCGGCCGTAGGACAACTGTTGGAACGCATAGCGCAGGCGGGGCTCGAACTCCGTCTCTACGATCAGACCACCGACCTGGGCGTGCCCTGCGTGATGGCCGTCATCAAGGAGCCGCCCCTCGGCTCATCGCGGACCTTCGACCTTGCCGCCGGCTATGGCTGTCATCCGGTTGGCGCACGCGCCATTGTCCGCGCCATCACTGAGGCAGCACAAACCCGGATCACCAATATAGCCGGCGGTCGCGACGACTTCCTGCCGGACGAGTACGCCGAACCCCTTGATGAAACCACGAGATTTCTCGATCGAACTACGGCGACTAGGACGCAGGCGCCGGCCTGGCTTCCGACGGGATCTGCGCTGCCGTTCCTGATTGACCGGCTCGCCGATCGCGTGGGTCCGATAGCCGAGATCGTCTGGTCGGAGCTTGGAGATGTAGCCCATAAGATCTCTGTGGTCCGAGCACTTTCCACCACTCTCGAGGACCGCGAGACGAACGCCAATTGGTCGCCCGGACGACGCGCCTTGCGGGTGATGGCAGGATGAAGGTCCTCTTCGCCGGCCCAAGCCTGTTCGGTGTAACGCCCGACCTTTGCGGGCTTTCAGTGTGTGCCCCAGCAACGCAGGGGGACATTGCCAAGGCCGTTCTGGAGGGTGCTACCGCAATCGGCCTCGTCGACGGCTATTTCGATGCCGTCGCGGCCCCGTGGCACAAGGAGATCCTTTTCGCGCTGTCGAACGGCGTGGCCATGCTGGGTTCCTCGTCCATGGGGGCGTTGCGCGCCGCCGAGTGTGCGAGCTTCGGCATGCGGCCGATCGGCCTCATCGCCGAGGCATATCGGTCGGGTGCCCTCGACGACGACGCAGCAGTCGCTTTGGTGCACGGCCCGGGAGAACTTGGCTACCCGGCACTCTCGGAGCCCTTGGTCGATATCGCTCCGACGCTGGAGCGAATGCGCGACGCTGGCTGCATCACCGAAGCAGAACATCGCTCCATCTGGGCCAGGGCCCGCGAGCTGCATTTCAAGGATAGGACCGACGAGGTCCTGTTTGCCGAGACAAAAGAACCATCGGCGCTCGCCGCCTATCGGACCCACCGGGTGAGCCAGAAGACCGAGGATGCCCTCCTTCTGATCGCCGAGCTCAAAAGGTGCCCCGACCGCCGCGTCAGCACGCACACTGAGGCTCCCGTCGGCACGCTGTTCAGTACCGTCGTCCTTCCCGCATTGATCAAACACCGGCAGGGTGAATGACTAAGTGTCGACCGCGCCAGACACCCATCCAGAATACGCTACCCTAGGATAGCATGGTGTACGATCGACCAGGCGGCAACCACTGCCCATCCGAGCGAGATCAAGAGCATCCAGCTTGACACACCAAGAAGCGCTATTAGCCATGCGCGTGGGACTGCTACAGGCGCTGGGGCCGCTGAACTCGCCCGGGGGTTACCAATACCCTCTCGTAGGAATAAATTCGACTGGGTCATAGCTTCACCTCAAGCCCAATCTAAGACCGGTAGGTAAAACAACCGTTGAAACCAAGAGCTCATTTGCGGCTTCTTCTCCCCAGGGGGGGAGGCGATCGATGGCATCGAGCCTTTGCGCAGAAGGTCATTTTCTAGTGCAAGTGCCTCGCCGCTGCCGCTTGGTATCAACTCTCGGCGATGTAGGAGGTAGCGTAGGCTCGGCGTTGTCGAGATATTTCCCTGCTCGTCCAATGTGGTCTCCAACTCCTCCATGCCCCGGCGGTACCGTTCAGTGAAAGTCACCTACCTGGTTGTCTCGTTCGCGCTCGCCGTCCCGAGCAACTGATGAGAAACGGCTGACCTGTTCGACTAGAATGCCGGGAACTCGAGCGGCCGTGGCCCAGCCCCAGTTCTTGATGTGACCCAGTACCCGTGAACTTGCTGCCCTCTGTGATCTCGGGCACACAAGTTCGCGGTCGGCCCCAGCCCACTATTCTCAATGTGCTTTGTGGGGACCTCGACGGCGAGGTTAGGTGGCAATTTCACGCACGGCAAATTGCTGCTGGTAAGACTGGTACGGTATAATTGTGGCGGTACGGTATGATCTGCACAGATCGATCAATCCGCTTGGTCAAGCGTCGTCCGAAATCAATCAAGACACCAGAACGCCCCAGACGTTGTGGTTCTCGAATGGGCTTCTTTTCCGGTCGGCGAACACCCCGTTGAGATGTCAGCCACGAACAACCAAATGGTGTAGCGAGATCATGCCACCAGATCGCGACTATTCGCGCGGACTGCGGGGATCTGCCGGCTGCGCGACGCGGCCCTGCTCGACATCTATCTCGGGCTGTTTCGCCGACAGGTCCGCGGGCCTACGGTCGCTTGGTTCGTCCAAGGTCTCGTCAGAATCGTCGAACACGATCTGCCCGGTCGAGGGTCGAGCGTGTCTCGCCTCCTGCACTTCAGTAACGATGAGCTGGACGTCAGTCCCCGAAAGCATCCGCCGCTCCACAAGGCGGCGGGCGATAGCAACGATCGCCTCTCGATAGAACTCTGCGCACGCCACGGCTCGCGTCATCAGTCGCTGGAGGGTCGCCTCCGTCCGCAGGGCAAGCGCCGAGTCGACGCTCAGGAGCTCGAGGGTGCGGCTTTCGTCCCCGCGGTAGAGCAGCGTTCCGCGAAGGCCATGCGCGGTCTCGGTTGCAACGAGCAAGGCGGTCGCCATCTCGAGGTCGGCCGTGGCACCGGCGTCGGCGCCCTGGCCAACCACCTGGTCGGCGGCCCTTCCGGCAAGGGCGACAACCACCCGGTCCTCGACGTGACCAACGTTGTGGAAAAGCGCGCCTGAGGACCAGCGGGTGACACCACCCGACCGCCCGCGAGCAACAATCGAGACCGACTTCAAGTCAAAGCCCATCGCGAGAACGGCGACGGCATGGCCAGCCTCGTGGACGGCGCACTCATAGAGCTCAGCTTGCGTCCGCTCGTCATCCGGCGACAGCTGCCGGAGCAAATCGTCGATAACGAGCGCGCGCTCCGCATCGCGGGCACTGCGCCGCGCAGCCTTGACCCAGCCTTCGACCTCCGCGGCAGTCGGAATCCCCGCCGCAGAGGCGGCCTGCGCAATCTCATCTGCCGTAAGGTCGGTCCCCACATAGTAGCGCAGCAGCGAGGTAACCTCCTCCTCGGTCTCGGCCGGCCGAACCAGAACATGGCGCCCGAGCCGGCCGGGGCGCACCAGGGCGGTATCGACCTGATCCCGGTGGTTGGTCGCGCCGATCAGGATCACGCCGCGACCGGAGTCCGTGACCTTCGTCACCAGCAGCAAAATTCCGGTGACGAGGCCGCTCCACCACTCCCGATGCTGCGGATCCATCGTTGCGCGGTTGGGCAGGGCTTCGATCTCGTCCATCAAACCCACGCACGGCGCCGCATCGAGAAGGGCCTGGAAAAAGGACCCTGCCTCCTTCAAGACGGCGGCGAGATGCCCGTCCGATGCGCTGAACCAGGCAGCCATCGACGTCGAAACGAACGGCAGATTTGCCGACTTGGCAAAGGCACGTGCAAGCAGAGTCTTGCCGGTACCCGGAGGACCATAGAGCAGAACGTTCTCGATATCGGCGGACGCGATCTCGCCACGGCGCTGACGCTCCAGTTCCCGCAGCGCCTCGTGTGCCCAGTCCTTTGCGGGACCGAACATCGGCAAGATGCTAAGGTCCGGCGTGGCAGCGTTCGCGGTAACGTTCGGAACCTTTCGTGCCCGCTTGAGGCGGCTGACGCATTCGCGTGCGGTCGAGCCGGGACGGATGGCCGCGACGACCTGCTCAAACGTCGAGCCAACGAGATCGGCATCGGCCAGTCCGCGCGCGGCGCCGCCCGTGACGAGATTGATCACACGGCGAACGTCCTTCGCAGTCGGCGGCTTGATCGCGATCGTTAAGTCGAGGGCAGCCGACACAGCCGGCGGCACCAACGACACGTCCTGGGTGACTAGGACGACGGACCGCCCCAGGGCCAGCTGGTTGACGACCGCCTTGTCGTCGTCACCCCAACCCTTCCGCTTCTTCTCGGTCGCCAAATGCGTGAAGGCGTTGGGCATGAGCGCCGCGAAAGCGGTCCGGATCGGATCTCCGTACGTGACTGACGGCACCTCGACGACGACTGCCCGCCCCGGCAAAGTGGTCAGGTGGCGACGCATAGACGACGACAAGCCACGCGCGACAAGCATCTCCGCGAGCAGCATCGCCGCCGACTTGGGGGGATTTGCCGGTGCAGCGTCGGACTCGTCATCGCCGTCGTCGGCGCTACGGCGCGCGTTCTCAAAAGCCATGATTGTTCTCCGCCGATCGCCTCGCGGCGATCGGCCCAGGGACTAGGAATTGGGGACTGCCGGGACTGGCTAGACGAGGCGGAGCCGCGGACCAGGATTGACGGGCTCCCAGTCCGAAGCCGTGGACGTCGAGCCGGTCACGAACTGGGCGGCGGCGGTCGGCGACGCAAACACCAGGGGCCGGCGGAGGATGTAGTGAGCGCACGACGTCGGCTTGAGCCAGCCGGAATGGAACAGCTCCTCCCGCATGGCGCCCAGCAGGTTACCCGCAGACGGCACGGTCACCTTCCGGATCTGGCTATCCGTCAGGAGCACGAACTCGCCGCTGGGCAACCGGACGCCCCTTGCGTGAACACCCACCTTGTCCAGCGTGACCTCGTCACCATCCGGATGTCCCAGGCCGAGATTGTAGAAGGTCGCTCCAGCCTGGTTGGGGGTGGTGATAAGCCGGTTCGCGCTGACCTCGCCGAACAGCCACCCGGCGCTCTTGATGGCAATCAGGCTGCTGGCGCGGACCAGCTGGAGCAGGTCATATCGCTGCTGCCCGACGTGACCGGCATTCGGGATGTAGCCACGCACGTTGTAGTTCAGCCCACGCAACGTCGTCCAGATCGACCGCTCGACGACTTCAGCGTCGGTAACCGTCAGGTTCCCTGCTGCGTCGGTGATGACGAGGATCTGCTCGGCCAACTCGAGGTGAGGGCCGATCGCAGGCCGCTGTTGGCCGCAGCCGCCGTGGCCGACATAGAAGTCGAACACGCCCGCCTCGGGCTGAAACACGCCGATGTAAGCGGCCGGGCGATTGAGATCGAGAACGCTCGCGAGATCGCGACGATCTTCGCCGGCAACACGCGTAACAACAGGGCGATAGAACGAGCCGGAGGCCCGCTCCACCGTGGAGGGGAGGTCGAAAGACATGGTGACTCCTCGCCGGCCGCGGCCGGGGGTAAAACTGGAAAAACGGGAGAGCGGTGACTAGCGGCCGACGCGCGTGACGCGGCAGTTCACGTCGAACGGCGCGGCACGGTCGAACTCGATCAGGCCGGCTTCCACCAGCGCCACGACAGCGTTCACGGAACGACGACTGTCCGTCAAAGGGGCAAGGCAGTCGAGGAGCGACGCGTTCCCGCCCTGGTCATCGGGGACGGCCATGACGGCGACCTGGTCGTCGGGCGACACACGCGAATCCTCGACGATCCCCGGGTGCACAGGGCGGCCGTGATCTGGGGACGAAGGCGACTTGAGAGGGAAACGGGACTTGTCGGCGACACACGTGTCGCCATAAGTGGGGTCAGCCATGCTGGCTTGCTCCTGTTCGCGCAGGTGTTTCGTCACCGTGGTCAGGCCGTCAGGGTTGTTTCAGCAACCTTGGCGGCCGCCTTATTCGGCGACCATCGAATCCGAAATGGTTTCGACGAATCACCATCAGCGTCCGGGACTAGCGTGTCGAGCCCTAACGGTCGTTATGGTTAACCGAATGAATTGGCAACTCGAAACGATCGCTCGCAGCGCACATGGGGTGAAGTCAGACTGATGCAGGTGCTCGTTCCTTACTTGGTCTCGGACTTCGCTAGCTTCTGCCTAGGAAAGGCCGTCGTTCCTACCTTGTTCCCTAGTCCATTTGACTTTGCTAGGCCTGAACGAATCTGCGAACCAGACTGACTTCTTCAACAGCCTGCTAGTCGTTGGCGCGAAGCCAAAGGTCGGTTTCGCGCCAAAAGTGGTCACTAGGCCAGCCTGTACGGTGCGTATCAGCGACCGACGCCGACGACGGCAACAGGTATTGTGTAGACGGACGTCGTCGCGCACATCATGAGTTCGTCAAGGCGCGGACCACCGAAGGTGAGATTGCCGACGCGTTCGGGCACGGCAATCTTGCCGATCTTGGTGCCATCGGGATCGTAGCAGTCGACCCCGTCGCCCGCGCCGCACCAAAGTCGGCCCGCAAGATCCAGGCGAAAGCCATCGAAGAACTTCTGCGGGTCGGTCGCAAAGACCTCGCCGCCGCTCAGGGCATCGTCACGGCCAACCCGGAAGCGGCGAATGTGATTGGGGCCGTCCGCCACGTGCGTGCTGCCGGTATCGACGATGTAGAGCAGTGATTCATCGGGCGAAAAGGCGAGGCCGTTTGGCATCACGAAATCGGTCGTTATCTGTCGCACTACACCGGTCGAAGGATCGAGGCGATAGACGTGACATCCTGCGAGTTCTCGCTCGCCCTCATACTCGGCAGCGCGGCCATAGTCCGGGTCGGTGAACCAAATCGAGCCGTCGGATTTCACCACGGCGTCGTTGGGGGCATTGAAGCGCCGGCCGTCGAACCGGTCGGCAAGCACTGTCACGCCACCGTCAAGCTCGGTGCGGGTGATCCGGCGGGCATACTGCTCGCAGGTCACCAGCCGCCCTTCGCGATCGACCGTGTTGCCGTTGGCACCGTGGGACGGCTGCCGGAACACTACAGCCTCTTGGGCTCCATAGTGCCAGCGTAGCATCCGGCTATTGGGAATGTCCGACCAGATAAGCTCGCGGCTTGCGGACAGCCACGCCGGACCCTCCGTCCATAGGCCGCCGGTCCAGATCGTTTCGACCGTCGCACCGGGCACAAAACAGGCTGCGAAGCGCGGATCGAGCACCGTGAAAGGGGACGGTGACGTCATCTTCAGCCTACCAGTTGGTGACCGAGCCGTCGCGTCTCTTGAGATGCGGCGCTTCCCAGAACTTGAAACTCTGCTGCCGCACCAGGGCCTCGTTTACTTCGACCCCGAGGCCTGGGGCATCCGAAACTGGATAGTGCGCGCGCTCGAGCCTCGGCTGCACCGGGAAGAACTCGGAATTGTCGAAACCGAGGTGGGTCTCGGCTGGCGAGGCGCGGGTTTCGAGCCATGAGAAATTGGCGACCGCAGCCGCAAAATGCACGGTCGCAGCCGTACAGATCGGCCCAAGCGGATTGTGTGGCATCATGTCGACATAATGCGCCTCGCTCCAGCCGGCGACCTTCATCGATTCCGTCAGGCCACCGACATTGCACACATCGATGCGGTTGAACTGGTGGATGCCGCGCTCGATGTAGGGGAGGAACTGCCATTTGCTGGCGAACTCCTCACCGATTGCGAACGGGATGTCGGTGAGTGTGCGGAGCGATTCATAGGCCTCGGGCGTCTCGTCGCGGATCGGCTCTTCGAGAAAATCGAGCGTGCCCGACGGCATCTTCTGGCAGAAGCTCGCTGCCTCGGCGACAGACAGCCGGTGGTGATAGTCGATGCCGAGAACCACGGCGTCGCCAAGCTCTTCGCGTGCCTTGACGCACCACTTCGCGCTTTCGCCGATGTGCTCGCGCGGCTCATAGGTTTGCGGGTTCTCGTGGCCGCTCGGCGACAGGCGCATGGCAGTCCAGCCGGCCGCGACCAACTGTCTGGCCTGCTCGATCATCTCCGGGCCGGGCGCCGCATGGGTGGTCGCGAAGGTCGGGATGCGGTCGCGCTGCTTGCCACCCAAGAGTTCGTGGACCGGAACGCCCAGCGCCTTGCCCTTGATGTCATAAAGCGCGATATCGATCGCCGAGATTGCCGCCTGCAGCACGCGGCCGCCCTCGAAATACTGGCTGCGATACATCTCCTGCCAGATGGCGCCGATCTTGAACGCATCCTTGCCGATGAGGAATTCACGATAATGCTCGATGGCGCCGACGACTGCCTTCTCGCGTCCGCTGAGACCGCTCTCGCCCCAGCCGAACACTCCCTCGTCGGTTTCGATTTTGACGAGGAGCTGGTTGCGAATACCCACCCAGACCGGGAAGGCGTGCACGGCGGTGATCTTCATGTTCATGTCCTCAAGCGGCGAGACCCGTCTCGCGCGTCAGCCCTTCATTGCGCCGGCGGTGAGACCGGACTGGAACTGCCGGGTCATCAGCAGATAGGCGATCACCACGGGCGCCGTGGAAACCACAACGCTCGCAAACACCAACCCCCATTCGGTGGAGTATGCGCCGACGAACGCCACAATGCCGACCGGCATCGTCTGCGCCTCGGGCTTGAAGGCGACGATCAGCGGAATGAAGAACTCGTTCCACATCCACACCCCGTTGAGGATGGCGACCGAGATGAGGCCCGGCTTCATCAGCGGCAAGGCGACCCGCCAGTAGATCTGCCACCGGCTCGCCCCATCCACTTCGGCGGCACTGATCAGATCGCGGGGTATGGTCGCGGCGATCGGGGTCAGCACCAGGACGCCGAGCGGCAGGCCCAGTGCGATGTAAGGTACGATCAGGGCAAACAAGGTGCCGAACAGCCCGAAGAACTTCAGCAGGATGAAGAGCGGCAGGACGATCATCTGCACCGGCACGAGCAGACCCGCCACGAACAGCGTATAGAACGCCATCGCGAACGGCTTTTCCTTGCGGCTGAGCCCATAGGCGATGAGCGATGCAAGAAACACGCTGCCCAGGACCGAACAAGCAGTCACAAAGATCGTATTGGGCAGCGTGATGGACACGTGCGCTTCCTGCCAGGCGCGGCTGTAGTTCTCGAAGGCCCAGGTGCTCGGCAGGCCGTAGGGGTTGCCGAAGAAGTCCGGCACACTCTTGAAAGAGGCAAGCACCATGTAAGCAATCGGCACCAGCACGAACAGAGACACGGCTCCGAGGAACACGTGGCGTGCGGTCGACACCAGGAGCTTCCTTCGTTTGTTGCCACGGCCGCGGCGGCGGCGGGCCTGCGCGACGTCGACCGTCATGCGTCGATCTCCCTCTTGCGCAAAATGGTGATCATGCCCCAGGAGATCAGCGTCATGACGAGGAACAGGATGATCGCCATCGCGATAGCGAAGCTCATGCGCACATCGCTGTTGTTGAAGCCGGAGCCACCGAATGCACTGCGGTAAATGAGGGTGCCCAGCACGTCCGTCCTGAAGTTCGGCGACCCGATGGGACCGGTCAGAACATAAACGACGTCGAACGCCCGGAACACGCCAATGAAGGTCAAGACCGTGAGCGAAGTGAACGATGGCGAGAGCATCGGGAACGTCACGCGCCAGAACACCTGCCAGGCGTTCGCGCCGTCGATCTGCGCTGCCTGCTGCAGCTCCTCGGGGATATTCTGCAGCCCCGCGAGGTAGAGCACAATCGACCAGCCGAGGCTGTTCCAGGCCGTCACGACGATGACGGTGGGCAGGGCCCAATTGGGGTCGCTCAGCCAGTTCTTGGCCAGAAAGCCCAGATGCAGGTCCTTGAGCACCGGGTTGATGAAGCCGATGTTCGAACTCAGCATCAGCGTCCAGATGAAGCCGGTGGACACCAGGGAGATGATCACCGGCAGGAACAGCACCGTCCGGTAGAGCTCCATGAATTTGGGCTTGGCGTTGAGCTGCACGGCGATGAACAGGCCGAATGTGTGCTGAAAGATCAGGATCGAGATGAAAATCGTGAGGTTGTTGAGCGCCGCTCGGTAGAACGGCCAGTAGCTCAGGGCATTGATGTAGTTCTGTAGTCCGACGAAGCTGAAATCCTTCCCCAGTCCCGACCAGCTCGTCAGGCTGACGCCGACCGCAAAGATCGCCGGGCCGATCATCACCGCCATGAAGAAGGCGAGCCCGGGCACGATGAACCACAGATGCCCGTATTTCCGCTGCCCCCGGGACGGCCCGCGCCGCCGGGTAGGACCGGCCGCGCGCGGAGGCGAGCCTCTCATGCCTGCTGTCTGGAGCCGCTGGTCGGCCATGCGGCGCGTCCCGCTGTTGGAGTGGAGATTGGCCGGGATCGCGAACGACCCCGGCCGCGGAAGTCATGGATCAGGTGCCGGAGGGCTTGATGGTCGCTTGAAGCGCGGCAGAGAAATCCTCGGGCGACATTTCGCCGAGGAAGAGCGCTGCTGCATTCTGCTGAATGGCACCGAACACGCCGCCCGTCTCGGGCAGTTCGTAGAACACCCGAACGTCGTTCGACGTCCCGGCCTGGATCATTTCCTTCATCACCCGGTTGTCCGACGGGAGGACGCCCTTGGTGGTGGTGAGCGTAATGTTGTCGACCACCATCTGCGCCGGCTCCTTGCCCATCATCCACTGCAGGAACTTGACCGCCGCATCGATGTGCTTGGACTTGGCATTGATGTTGTAGGGCGCCTCCATGCCGGTGACGGTTGCCGGAACGCCGCCATCCACCGCCGGGAAGGGGACGACACCGAGATCGACCTTCGGGTTGGTCTCGAGGAAGCCGGCGTAGTCCGCCGAGCCGCCTTCGAGCATGGCGCCCTTGCCGAGCGCGAACAGCGCCTTGCCCTCGACATAGGGCGTTGCGAGCGATCCCTCCTGGAAGCATCCATAGATGTCCCGGAGGAAGTAGGCCGCCTTGACGACGTCGGGGTCCGTCAGCTTGCGTGTTCCCTTGCGCACGGCATCGAAGCCATCGGCCTTGAGCACGCTCGAGGCCATCATCATGTACAGGAACGCCGGGATGATGCCGTCCTGGGCCGGGGCGATCATCGGCGTGATGCCCTTGTCCTGAAGCGTCTTGCAGAGCGCCATGAACTCGCTCTGATTGGTTGGCGGCTTCAACCCGTTCTCATCGAACACTTTGCGCTGGTAGTAGAGGCCAACGGTGTATGACCCCAGGATCGGGGCACTCCAGACCTTGCCGTCGATCGTGACCGCAGCCTTGGCGGAGTCGGTAAGGCCCGAAATATCGAGCTTGTCCGTCAGGTCGACATTGTAGCCAGCGGCGGCCGCGGCGGCAGTATCGGGCCCCGGCGACAGACCGAACAGATCTGGTGCTTCACCGGCCGCAAGAGCGGTGTTCAGCCGGGTCGTGTAGTTCGTGCCGGCAATCTCCTCGAGCTGAATGTCGATGCCTGGGTTCTGCTCCTCGAACTTGGCAAGGATCGCCTCGACGCGGGCTTTCCACTCCGGATGGTTGTGCCACATGGTGAGCACGATTTTGTCGTCAGCGAAGGCCGAAAGCGCGGTCGATGCGAACAGGGCACCGATCAGCAGCGTCTTTCCAAAGTTCCTCAAGACTCTCTCCCTTGTTGCGCCCGGCCCCTCGCCGGGCAACCTCAGTCTGGTCGTTCTGCCGCGCGGCTCCCTTCTCCGGACGGCCTCAGATAGCGACGCCGCTGCCGGCATCGAAGAAGTGCAGGCGGTCGCAGGCAACCGCGACGGTCACCGACTGGCCCGGCCGCGCACGCGAACGAGCGCCGAACCGCCCGATGCAGGTGCTGGTCACACCTTCGGTGACTACGATCTCGTCGAGCGTGTCCCGGTCGGCCACCTTGGCCACCGGCGCATCGATCGAAAAATGTACCATCTGGTCCGAACCCAGTGACTCCGTGATCACCACCGGTGCAGTCAGACGCTGGTCCACCGGATGCCCAGGTGCCAGGTCGGCGTCCTCCATATCCTCGGGTCGGATACCCACGATGATGTCGCCGCCGATCTTGCCGACGAGCGCTGGACGGCCGGCGAAGATGGCGGCGGGCACAGCGAGTTGGGCCTTGCCCAGGATGAGCCGGCAGGCCGCCGGCGTCCCCTCGAGCCTTGCACGGTAGAGGTTCATCGCGGGCGAACCGATGAACGATGCGACGAAAGTGTTCACGGGGTGGTCGTAAATGTTGGTCGGCGTATCGACCTGCTGCAGGATACCGTCGCGCATCAGAGCCACCCGGTCGCCCATGGTCATCGCCTCGACCTGATCATGCGTGACGTAGATCGTGGTCACGCGCAGCCGATGCTGGATCTGGGCGATCTCCGAGCGCATTTGCACGCGCAGCTTGGCGTCGAGGTTGCTGAGCGGCTCATCCATGAGGAAGACCGAGGGCTGGCGGATAATGGCACGACCCATCGCGACACGCTGGCGCTGGCCACCGGAGAGGTTGCCGGGCCGGCGCTTGAGGTAATCCTCGAGCTGCAGGATACGGGCGACCTCGGCGACGCGCTGCTGGATCTCAGCCTTCGGCAACCGTGCAATCTGCAGCGAGAAGGCGATGTTGTCGAACACCGTCATATGCGGATAGAGGGCATAGCTCTGGAACACCATCGCAATGTCACGATCGCGCGGCGCGAAGTCGTTGACGACCTCGCCGCCGATGGCAACCTCACCTGCAGTGATCTCTTCAAGCCCGGCGATCATCTTTAGCGCCGTCGACTTGCCGCAGCCGGATGGACCGACCAGCACCAGGAACTCGCCGTCCGCGATGTCGAGGCTGAGGCCGTCCACGGCGGTAACGCCGCCGGCATAGGTCTTGGTCAGACCGGATAGGGTCACGCGCGCCAAGCAACAGCTCCCTCAGAGACGCCCGAGACTCCCCGGCGGCCCAAACAATTCGAAGCGTTCCAGAAGCCAGGCGACAGACTGCCGACGCCAACCTCTCCCCAAAGCCGGAGTTTGCTCCCCGGTCCTTGTTGTGACATGGTTCGCCGATGATACAACATCTGTCAATGGCGGTGTATCAGGCTTGGCAAGTTGCCGGTTCAATTTTGCGCGCGACCGCGCTAGAAGCCCCGACATGAATCAGCTGGCCCCCCGTCTGGATCTTCAGCCTCCGTTGGAGGCCTCGTCGCGCGCCCTGCCGGTCAGCGTCTATTCCAAGATTCGTGAGGACATCATCGAGGGCCGGATTCCGGCGGACTCGCGTCTCAAGGTTCGGGACCTTGCGTCCCGCTATCAGGTCAGCACGAACCCGGTGCGCGAGGCGCTGCAGCAATTGCGGGGCGAAGGCTTCGTGATCATCACGCCGAACCGCGGCGCTCGCGTCCGGCCGATCGACGAGGCGTTCCTGCGTGACACCAACGAGATCGAGTTGCTGATCGAGCCCCACCTGACGCGCTGGTTCGCGGACATCGTGACCACACCGGCAATTGCCGAGCTCGAAGCCATCCAGGCCGAGATCGAAGAGGTCAACTTCACCGACATCGACCGGAACTCTGCGCTTGACACGCGCTTCCACTGGCTGATGTACGAGCGCCATCCCAACGCGCATATTCTCGATCTGTGGTGGAAGCATCGGGACGTACTGGGGGCGGTGACACGGCGCTTTCCGATCGCCATAGGACGGCAGGCGGCGGTGATCGAAGAGCACCGGTCACTTATCGACTGTCTGAAGGCGCACGACGGCGCCGGCGCCGAGGCAATCATGAAACGGCATGTGGCTGGGTCGGGGAGGCACATGATCCAGCAGATGTTGTCGACGAGGACGCTCTGACGCCCCGGCATTGACCAATTTCGCTGACCGCTTGCGTCACCAGCTGTCACTGGCGCAGCGTCGACGACCTAAGTTGAAGCCCTTAGTGATGTGAACCTATCTCAGTTTCACCGCGGATCGCTACTACCGCTCGGGAAACCCAACCTTACGAAGCCAGGGGATGATGCCAACCGCGAAAGCGTCGTCCTTGCCGGCCGCACCGTCTTGGATAAGCTTGATCGAGAGTGCCGGGTTGATCTCGAGCACGCGGCGGGCACTAGCATAGGCCTCGTCCATGCGGTCAAGCGCAGCATAGCAGCAGGTGAGGCAAACGTGGGTGTAGATCAGATGGTTGAACGTCGCGAGCGACTTGAGCGACCACTCGATTGCCAACTCGTAATGCCCCAGCAGGAAGTGCGAGCCGCCGATGCCGAAGAGGTTCTGGTACGCCTCAGGCGACCCCGGGCTAAGCGCATACGCCCGGCTATGGTAGTCGATCGATTCCTCGAGGCATCCATACATGCCCACGCCGTCGGCCGCATGAGTGAGGATGGCGGCATTGTTGGGGTTCTCGCGGACCGCCGCGCGCAACGCCTCGAGCGCCGACACGTCGTTGGCGATGCGGAACAGCACGTAACCGCAAATCGAGCGTACCAATGGGTCATCGCCTCCGAGCGTAAGCGCCGTGCGAGCCAGCTCCACGCTGGTCTCAGCATCGTGATTGCCGAGCGGCGGCACCCGCATGGATAGGCGGATCTCGTAGATCAGCGCTGCATAGGCGCGCGGGAGGGCAAAAGTCGGGTCGAGTTCTGACGCCTCGCCCAGCAGCCGGATTGCCTCCGCGTGCTGTTCCGACTCAGGCGCATAGACCAACGGCAGCGCCCGCAAATAGAGGTCGTAGGCATCGACGCTCGCGGCGGGCTTTCGGCGCGCGCGTTCGATCTCTGCCTTGCGGATCGTCGGCTCGATTACCCCCACAACGCTCTGAATCAGCCGGTCCTGAAAGGTGAACACATCGGCGAGCGCCCCGTCGTAGCGATCGGCCCAGAGTGCGGCCCCGGTCGTTGCATCGAGCAGTCCCGCTGTGACGCGCAACCGATCGCCGATCCGCCGGATGCTACCCTCGAGCGCATAACGCACGCCTAGCTCGGCGGCGACTCTATTGACGTCGGCGCCGCGTTGCCGCAACGCAAAGGTCGAGCCTCGCGACACAACTGCAAAAGTCCTGAAACGCGAGAGCGCAGTGATGATGTCATCCACCATCCCGTCGGCGAAATACCCGTCTTCGGCGATATTGCCGTGGTTGGCGAACGGCAGCACCGCGATCAATGGCGGGCCGCTGCGATCGGCCGTAGCCCGGTCGGCGCCTTTCGGCTGGGTTAGCAGCCGATACCCGACGCGTGGCACTGTGACGATGCCCACCACTTCGTCTCCGAGGTGCCGACGCACCGTCGAGACCAGCACGGTGAGGTTGCCCTCCTCAACCGCGCTCGCGGGCCACACTCGCTCCATAAGCTTGTCTTTGGTTACCGCCTCGCCCTCAGCGTCCAGCAGCGCTTCGAGCAACAGATAGCCGCGATGACCGACGGCGACGGGGTGCCCGTGGCGCGTCAGTTGCTTGCGCTCACGGTCGAGGACGAAAGGTCCGAAGGTCGTGGTGCTGCCCATGACAACAAGCGTATTCGATTTTGGAACTTTTCACCTTCCAAAAAGGACTTGGCTGGGAGTTCCGAAGAAGGTGCCCCATCGGTGCAGCCATTGCACCTATGGGAGCTCAATATGATCCTTCGCAAGACTCTGATCGCCGCCTCGCTTGCCATTCTCGCGTCGAGCCCCGCCATGGCAGGGACGTTCTTGGTCCAGATCACCGCCGGTCCCGACAATCCGACCACAGCTGCCCTCGGCTTCACCATCGCGGCGGCGGCACAGAAAGAGGGAAACACAGTCGATGTGTTCCTTGCCGGTGACGGCGCCTCGCTGATCACCGACGCCTCGCTCGCCAGCGTCGTCGGCAAGGGCACCGGCAAGCTGCAGGAACAGTTCGACGCCCTGACCAAAGGCGGCGCCCACATCTACATTTCGGGAAACTCGGCCAAAGCCAGGAACGTCACTGATGCTGACCTGAAGGGGAAGCCGGCTGAATTTGCGATGCCGACAAAGTTTGTCCAACTCGCCGCGGCGGCTGACGTCGTGCTGGTGTACTAACCAGGCATGTCTTTCGGTGGCTGCCGGTCTCGTGACAGGAATCTCAGCCGGTTTGCGCCGTTCGCGACATCCGCTTCTCAAGCACTCGGACTTGACCGCCGATTCTGAGCGAGGCGGCTCGGCGGATGCGATGACCCATCTAACAGCTCAGAAAGGGAACTGAAAATGACGATCTTCATGGTCGAGCGCGACCTTAATGGCATCACAATGGACGCGCTCGCTGCCGCCCAACGGGCCGCTATCAAGCAAGGCGAACTGATGACCGAAGCGGGTACACCCATCCACTACATCCGCTCGACTTTCTCGCCAGAAGACGGACGCTGCTTTTGTCTTTTCGAAGGGGAGGCACTTGCGGACGTCCAAAAGCTCAACGATGACGCGAAAATTCCATATTCACGCGTCGTCGAGGCACTCGATCTCACTCCGTAGGGCATTTGTCCGGCAGACAAGAGCGATCCGGCACGGTTACCCCCGACCCCCGGAAGGTCGCGGGCGAGCTGAGCGCAGTGCCGCGCGGGAAGTGGGATGCAATAGCTCACTCAGCAGAGGGTCTGGAATGAATAAGGCTGGTCGCACAGCGTCTGGAGGCACAAGGCGCGATGTCACCTACGAGATCACCTGCACTCGGTGCAGCGGCCGGGTTCTCGTCGTTGACGGTCAATGGATCCTGCTTGTCGGCAGGCGACCTGTCGAGCTCTCAACGGGGCTGGAGGGCGATGTATTTGTCACGTGCAGCTCCTGCGGCACCCTAGTCCCGATAGATGAAAACTTGGTGGTCCTACGTTGAGGGCTTACGACCCTTGGCACGGCCAAGAGGCCCAATGATACCATGACTTCGCACCCGACAGATCAGTTGTCGCAGCTTATACGATCAAGGCAAAGAACGACGGTGAGCTGCGGCCACCGAGCTGGGTCGATCAGTGAGATCGGCGGGTGCTGGATCGCTTACACCACCACACGACGTTTGGCGCCTTGTGCGCGGACTGGGCGTAGGTCCTGATCAGGAGGACTGGGTTGTGTCCCAACGCGTGGTGTAGCTGAGGAGCGCGGTGGTCATCGGCGCTTTCGGGTAGGGTCTGGTTGCTTACACCAACCTGATACCGGAAGGACGACCGATGACCGACGATATGATGAACCTGCGTTCGCTGGTGG
>JANXSI010000436.1 GCA_025352765.1 Devosia sp.
GCATCGGCGTCGTCACCAGCAGCAGGATGTAGGGGGTGATGATCTTTTCGGCGAACGGGAACTGGGTGATCACCGCGGCCAGCACCAGCCCGATCAGCGCCCCGATCGAAAAGCCCGAGACGAGCTCCACCAGCGTATGGCCAAGCTGCGGGGCGATCAGCGGGAAATCGGTGAACAGCGCCTGGATGATCAGCGTCGGCGTCGGCATGATGTACTGTGGCACGTTTAAGATCCGCAGCGCCAGCTCCGTGCCGCCGATGACGACGACCGCAACAAGCAGGATCGCCACCACTTCCTTGGCCGACTTGATGCCGGGGCCGGCCGCCAGCGCCGACATGTTGGCGACGCCGACGTCGCCGCCGACCGCCTTGGACTTTGAGAATTCCGGGATTGCGTCGGTTTCGGCCATTCAGGCGGTCCTCATTGCGCAGCCTGGGGAACGGAACGTTGCGCCGAGAGCGCCTTGCTCTTCTGGTCGCCGACGATTTCCATCTTGATCTCATTGGTCAGGTCGAACACCTCACGCGTCGACATGATCTCCATCGACCGGGGCCGCGGGAACGGCACCGTGTGCTCGTGCGCGATGCGGCCCGGCCGCGCGCTCATCACGATCACCCGGTCCGACAGGAAGATCGCCTCGTCGATCGAGTGCGTGATGAGAACGATCGTCGTCCTGGTGTCGAGGTATATTTCCTCGACGAGGTGGTTCATCTCCTCGCGGGTGAAGGCATCGAGCGCGCCGAACGGCTCGTCCATCAGCAGCACGGATGGCTTGAACGACAGGGCACGGACCAGCGCCACGCGCTGCTGCATGCCGCCAGACAGTTCCCGCGGCATGCGCGAACCGAACCCTTCGAGACCGACCCGATGCATCAGCTTGGCGATCCACTCGCGATCGGGCGCCTGCCCCTTGATCTCGAACGGAAAATGAATGTTGGCGTCGACATTGCGCCAGGGCAGCAAATTGGCATCCTGAAAGACCATTCCAATCGCCGGGCTCGGGCCGGTAATGGGGGTATTGTCGAGCAGCACGTCGCCGGCGGTAAGGCCGTGCAGGCCCGACATCGCCCACAGCAATGTCGTCTTGCCGCTGCCCGAAGGGCCGACCACCGAAACGATCTCGCCAGCATGGACGTCGAGGCTGCAGCGATCGAGCGCCAGCAGGTCGCCCGATGCCGTCGGATAGACCTTGGTGGCCCCGCGAACCTGCAGTTTTGGAGTTGTTGCCGCCCGAACGTCCATGGCCCCCGCCAGTTTTCCGCCCATGAAACGCGCCGCCCCGTAAGGGGCTGTGCCCGTCCTGAGCCGAAGTGTGTGATTAACTTACATGCAGAGTCAATGGCCTACGACGCTTTGAGGCAGGACGGTACGATCGCCGCGGAAATCCTCAGCATCCGGCCTTGGCAGTTGTGTAAGTTTCCTACATTGTGCATTCTGGAGCATGTCGGTGACCATCACTGGCGACAGCCTCAGGGGGCGCCGATCATCGCGGACACAGGCCAAAACGGCACCCGGGACCAAGTCTACGACAAGCCCATCCCGGACATCCTTTCGCAGATCAAGGACAACTACGCCGCGCTGCGGCCGGCCGAGCGTCGGGTCGCCGACGTGGTGCTCGCCGACGTGGTGTTTTCGGTCGATGCGTCCAATGCGGTGATTGCCCGGCGCGCGGAGGTCAGCGAGCCGACAGTGACGCGCTTCTGCCGAGCCATCGGCTGCGAAGGCGTGCGCGATTTCAAGCTGAAGCTGGCGCAGAGCGTGGTGGTTGGGCAGATCTATCTCAATCCCGAGCAGCCGCGCATGCCGGCCGACAACATCTCACCGCTGTGGAATGCCGTTTTCGGCGAAGCCCGGAACGCCCTCAACGCCGTCGAGCGGCAGGTCAGCCAGCACGACGTGATCGAGGCCGCCGAGATGATTGCCTCGGCCCACCAGGTGGCGGTGTTCGGTTTGGGCGGCAGTTCGACCGCGCTGGCGCAGGAAACGCAGTTCCGGCTGTTTCGCTACGGGGTCGTCGTCTCGGCCTACTCCGATTCCTACATCATGCGGATGACCGCCTCGACGCTGAAGCCCGACGATCTCATTATCGCCATCTCGGCGACCGGCCGTACCCGCGAAGTCGTCGAGGCCGTCGAGGTCGGCAAGCATTATGGGGCGAAGACCCTCTGCATCACTGCGCCCGATACCGACCTGGCGAGAATGTGCGATCTCGCGCTGACCGTTGACGTGCCGGAGTTTCCCGACACCGTCATGAAGCCGACCGCGTCGCGCTTTGCGTTCCTCGCCATCATCGATCTCGTCTCCGTCGCCGCCGGCTATCGTCTCGGCAAGCCGGCAATGGAGACGCTGCGCCGCATCAAGTACAACGTGCTCGCCCACCGCAAGGGCAAGGAGCTTGAGCCGCTGGGCGACTGACGGCGACCAATGACATCTGCCGGCGTGCGGGCCGGCTCCTGCACCCGGGGGGTCCATGAACGACGATGCCACAAAGGCCGAAGCCGCAGCCTGGCTCACGCGGTTCGCTGACGCGCTTGCTGCCGGCGATGTTGCCGGGGCGCTGTCGCTGTTCGCCGGCGACTGCTACTGGCGCGACTTCGTGGCCTTCACCTGGAACGTCAAGACGCTCGAGGGCAAGCCGCAGATCGCGGCCATGCTCGAGGCCAAGCTAACGAGCACCGCGCCCCGGGACTGGACCGTCACGCGCGCCGAACGCACAGCCAGCGGTATCGAGGCGTGGTTCGAGTTTGCGACCGCCGTCGGGCGCGGCTTCGGGATCTTCCGCCTCGAACACGGCCAGTGCCGGACCCTTCTGACCACCCTGCAGTCTCTCGCCGGACACGGGGAGCAGCTCGGCGCAACCCGGCCTTTGGGCGTCCGCCACGGCGCCGATCGAAGCCGCGAGACCTGGAGCGAGCGCCGGGCCCGCGAAGAGGCAGCGCTCGGAACGACCGAGCAACCCTATTGCCTCATTATCGGCGGTGGACAGGGTGGCATCATGCTGGCGGCGCGGCTGAAGCAACTCGGGGTGCCCACCATCATTGTCGAGCGCAACCCCAAGGCCGGCGACTCCTGGCGCAAACGCTACCGCTCACTCGTGCTGCACGACCCGGTCTGGTATGATCACCTGCCCTATCTGCCGTTTCCGCCGAACTGGCCGGTGTTCACGCCCAAGGACAAGATGGGCGACTGGCTCGAGATGTACGTCAAGGTGATGGAACTCACCTACTGGGGCTCGACAGAGTGCGTGAAGGCCCGGTTCGACGACACGGCGAAGCGCTGGAGCGTCGACCTGGTCCGCAACGGCAAGCCGCTGACCCTCCATCCGGCGCAGATCGTCTTCGCCACCGGCGCCTATGGCCCGCCCAAGCGACTGAGCCTCGCCGGGGCCGAGGCATTCAGGGGCGAGATCCTGCACTCGAGCGAGTATGCCGAAGGCGCGCGATATGCTGGCAAGCGCTGTGTCGTCATCGGCGCGGCGAGTTCCGGCCACGATGTCTCGGTCGACCTCTGGGAGGCCGGCGCCGACGTCACCATGGTGCAGCGGTCCCCGACCACCGTCGTCCGCTCGGACACGCTGATGGAACTCGGCTTCGACATCTATTCGGAAAAGGCCGTTGCCGCCGGGATCGATGTCGACACCGCGGACCTCATCGCCGCGGCGACCCCCTTCGCGCTGCAGCCTCCCGCACAGCGCGCCCTTTACGACCGGATCCGCGCCAAGGACGCCGCCTTCTACGAAGAACTCGCGGCGACCGGGTTCCTGCTCGATTTCGGTCCCGATGAGACGGGCCTCCTGATGAAGGCCTATCGCACCGGTTCGGGCTACTACGTCGATGTGGGGGCCTCGCAGCTCATCATCGACGGCGAGATTAAAATCAAGAGCGGGGTCGAGATCGACCGGCTGACGCCCGGCGGCATCCGCTTTGCCGACGGCACCGAAATCCCGGCCGACGTGATCATCCAGTCGACCGGCTTCCAGTCGATGCACGAGGTGGTCGCCAGCATCGTCGATCGCCGCACCGCCGATCGCATCGGCACCTGCTGGGGGCTCGGCTCGGGAACGCGGCACGATCCCGGACCGTGGCACGGCGAATTGCGCAACATGTATAAGCCCACCGCACAGGAGGCCCTATGGTTCCATGGCGGCAACCTGGCGCTGTCGCGGTTTTTCTCGAAGTTCCTGGCGCTGCAGATCAAGGCGCACATGGAGGGGATCAGCGGCGAGGCGTACGGGGCTCCAACCTGACGGGAAGCGATCGCCGCCCGGCCCGACCGGCGCGCAGCCGGGCCGAAACGCCGATGTGCCGCAGCCGAAACGACCGGACCGGCCGGCACGACCCTTGCGGCCCGTCCGCTCTGCCATTACCTCTCGGACATGACCGATCAGCCGCCACTCTCGCCCTTCAAGCTCACCGGCCCCCGCATCCTCATTCTGGTCCTGGGCGTCCTGGCCATCGTGATGATCGTCGGCTCGCTGCTCGGCGGGGTCAGCAACTACCAATTGCTCAAGGAAGCCGCCCCCTCCTCGGCGAGCTCGGCGCCTTCGAGCCAACCCTCCCAATAAGCCGGCAGATGCCCGGATGGGACGCGCGCAGCACTGATCGGGCACGGTCCGCCGGAACCGGTGGCGCCGCGCGGGCGGTCATCATCGTGCTCTGCCTGCTGCTGCTGGTCGCCTTCACCATCGCCATCGGCACGGGGACGGTCGGCGAGCACACCCTCCGCCCCGCCCCCGCCACCAGCTCGATCACGATCCCCTAGGCGACCAGCGCCTGCGGCACGGCCTCGGCGATGAAACCGCCGCCCAGCACTTCGCTGCCTTCGCTGTCGTCGGCATAGAACACGCAGGCCTGCCCGGGCGAAATCCCGTATTCGCCCGCAAACAGCGTCACGAACACCTCGCCGTCGATCACCTGCACCGCCCCCTGCTGCGGCGGCCGCGTCGAGCGGACCTTGACCTCGATCGGCAGGCCGTTGCCCCCGGCCGCGTCGCCGAGCGGCATCTCGCCCAGCCAGTTGACGTCGCGCAGCCGTACCGTCTTGGTCATCAGCGCCTCGCGCGGCCCGACGATCACCCGCCCGGTCTTGTGCTCGAGCTTGACCACATAGAGCGGCTCGGCGGCGGCGATCCCGAGACCCTTCCGCTGCCCGACGGTGTAGTTGACGATGCCCTCATGCGTCCCCAGCACCCGCCCGTCGAGATGCACGATCTCGCCACCGGCCAGTGCCTCGGGGTGCATCTTGCGGATCACGTCGGCATACTTGCCCTGCGGCACAAAGCAGATGTCCTGGCTGTCGTGCTTGTCGGCAACTTCGAGCCCCAGCTCGCGCGCCAGTTCCCGAACCGCCGGCTTGGCCATGCCGCCGAGCGGAAAGCGGAGGAAGTCGAGTTGCTCGTCGGTGGTCGCGAACAGGAAGTAGGTCTGGTCGCGCGACGCATCCACCGGCCGGAACAGCTTCCGCCGCCCGTTCACCAGACCCGACCGCACATAGTGCCCGGTCGCCAGCACGTCCGCGCCGAGGTCCTTGGCGACCTCCATAAGGTCGACGAACTTCACCGACTGGTTGCAGGCGATGCACGGCACCGGCGTCTCGCCCTGCCGATAGGCATTGGCGAACGGCTCCATCACGCTTTTCTTGAAGCGCTCTTCATAGTCCAAGACGTAGTGCGGGATACCCAGCGCCGCCGCCACCCGCCGCGCGTCGTGGATGTCCTGGCCGGCGCAGCAGGCGCCCTTGCGGTGCGTCGCCTCGCCATGGTCGTAGAGCTGTAGCGTCACGCCGACTACGTCGTAGCCCTGGCGGGCAAGGAGGCCGGCGACCACGGAACTGTCGACGCCGCCCGACATGGCGACGACAACGCGCGTCTGTGCCGGTTCCTTCGGCAAATCGAGGGAATTTATCATCATTTCTTCGCATCCATTTGGGGGTCAAGGCCCCAGTGAACAGCGCGCTCTATAGAACCAACGCCCGTCTCCAGCAACCGGCCTCGCGGCCAGAAATGTTCGGCAAGAATTGCCGCCTGTGCAGGAGATGCCGGGGACACGGCCCCCGTCGCGGCGACTAAGTCATTGAAATTGCTCGCCCCTAAATCTGGCCCGCGGCTTGCATTGATACATTCGGAACACTCCGTTTCACTCGAGGCGACACCCTGTCGGCACATCTGACCATCAGCTATTCGGCACCAGCGATCGCGAGCGGCCCCACCGCTCCGGCGACCGCCACCGATACGCCCGCCGCCGACAGCCCGCTGGGCTTTCTCGCGGCCCTGGTCGACCAGCTGATGGGCGGCGGTGCCGCGACCGATCCCACCGCAGTCGGCTCTACCGACACCACCACGGCGGTTCCGGGGCTCTACGCCCTCAACTTCGATGCCAATGCGCCAGCGCCAGAGACCGCGTCGCCCGAGGGGCTGTCGCTCCTGGCCCAGCTCACCAAGGCGCTGAACGCCCTCAAGGCGCAGCTCGACGCCGGCCAGACGCCAGACCCCAAGCTCCTCAAGAAGCTCGGCGATACCGCCGATGCGCTGGCGGCGCTCCTCGCAACGCCAGCCCCGCCTGCCCAGATTGCCGCCGATCCGGTCACCCCGCTCGATCCCCTGCAGACGATCGAAGCGGCGGCCACAACGACGCCCGCCGTGCCATTGCCCGTCCCCAAAGATCGGCCGGTCGCCGACCCCACGCCAGCGCCTGGAACACCCGCGACCGACCCTGCCGCTGTGCTGCTCGCCGCGATGAACGCGTCAACGCCCATCGCGCCCACCGATCCCGCACCGTCAACGACCTCTCCGGTCCCGGCGGCGATTTCTCCGGCCGCCGCGTCCCAGCCCCTCCCCGCTATCGCTCAGTTGGCGCAGCAGCTCAGCGAGATCGCCGCCGCCACGCCGCTGCCACCGGAGATCTCAAAGCGCATCGATGCGCTGGTGCAGAAGCTGAACACCGCGGAAGCCGACCCCACGACCCTCGCGCAGCTCGCCGCTCCAGGCGACAGCAACGCCAAGGCGCTCGATAAGATCGTCCAGCAGCTGCTCGACACCAAGCCAGCCGCAACCCCTGCAACTGCTGCCCCGAAACTCTCGGCCAACGCCCAGTTGGACATACCGGCACCCATCGCCGCCAAGACCGCTCCGGCCGATCAGGCAGCGATCCCCGCTGCCGCCCAGACCCCGGCCACCACAAGCACGCCGACGACGACGCTCAAGGTTGCAAGCACCACCGCTTTACAGGGCACCGACGCGCCGCCGGTTGAAAAACCCAAGGCCGACCCCGCCATCGCCGTCGCGGCGACGGGACCGGCGGCAGACCCGGCGACGGCCGATCCTGCCAACGCCGTGCAGCCCGCGGTCCAGGGCATCGCCGGCGCCAACGCCCCGGCCGCGACGACCGCAGCGCGCCCGCTTCCAGCCGCCTACCAGCCCGTTGCCAACCCGATCAACCTCGGCCAGATGGCCTTCGAGATGGTTCGCCAGGTCAGTCAGGGCCAGTCGCGCTTCACCATCCGCCTAGATCCGCCCGAACTCGGCCGCGTCGACGTCAAGATGCATGTCGATGCCACCGGTACGGTCAACGCCAAGCTCACGGTCGAGCGGTCCGAGACCCTCGACATGTTCCAGCGCGATCAGCGCTCGCTGGAAAAGGCCCTCGGCCAGGCCGGCCTCGACGGCGCCAAGACCAATCTCGAATTCTCGCTGAAGCAGAACCCCTTTGCCGGCATGATGGGCGGCGACCAGCGCCCCTCGGGCGGCTATGGCAGCGGCGCGGGCTATGCCTCGCCGGCCGACGAGGACGCCAGCCCCGTTCCCGCCATCACCCTTTATCGCGGCACCGCCTCGGCAGGCGGCGTCAATCTGTTTGTGTAGGAGTTCACTATGACCGTCAGCGGCATTTCCGGCACCTCTTCGTCGTCTTCCCTCGGCGGCAGCGGCTCGACCATCGCGGGCAATTTCGACACCTTCCTGCAGCTGCTCACCACGCAGCTCAAGAACCAGAACCCGCTCGATCCGCTGGACACCAACCAGTTTACCCAGCAGCTCGTGCAATTCTCGGGCGTCGAACAGCAGCTTAAGACCAACGACTTCCTGTCGGCTTTGGTCAGTGCCAACACCAACTCGGTGCAGACCGGTGCCGTGAACTATATCGGCAAGACCGTCTCTGCCGCCGGGACCCGCTCCGAGCTGGTCAACGGCAAGGCCGTGTGGAACTTCAGTCTCAAGGATGCGGCGACCAGCAGCGTCACCATCAAGGACGCCAAGGGCAACACCGTCTACACCGAGACCGGGGAACTTCAGGCGGGCGCCGGCCAGTTCACTTGGGACGGACGCACCAGCACCGGTGCCGTGGCTCCGGCCGGCACCTATACCATCACCATGCAGGGCACCAATGCCGAGGGCAAGAACGTGCCCATCTCGACCGCCTTCTCTGGCGTCGTCACCGGCGTCGATTTCACCGGCACCGAGCCGGTGCTGCTGATCGGCGGCTCGCGCGTCAACCTCTCGACGGTGACCGCCGTCAACCAGACGGCGACCGGCGCTTAACGCGCCATTCACCATGTCACGGTGTCGCCACGAATCCGCCCGCAGCGGATCCGTGGCGCTTGGCGCAACTCCATGATTCCTCGGGGATTCCTGACTGCAACACCCGGCAATTTTAACTGCTTGTAGACACTAGCTTAGGCAAATTTTAAGCGCGATCAGCTACGCTCATCCTAGGTCAGGTTTGAGTCAGTGAGTAGAATGACCGTGCAAATGCGTCCACGCGTGAAGTACGTGATCGGTCCGGACGGAAGTCCGTTAACGATTGCGGATCTCCCGCCCAAAACTACACGTCGTTGGGTTATCCGCCGCAAGGCTGAGGTGGTCGCGGCCGTGCGCGGGGGTTTGCTCTCGCTCGAGGAAGCCTGCGCCCGCTACACCCTCAGCGTCGACGAATTCCTCAATTGGCAGGCTGCCATCGACAAGCATGGCCTCGCGGGTCTTCGGACCACCTGGATCCAGCACTATCGCGAAGGCTAGCCCCCGAACTATGCCTTCACCCCGATGGGGTGGAGGCATCTCGGCTTTTGGCGCTATGGCGTACCGCTGCCCAAGTGGGCGGCAGCCGCCGACCGATCCTTCATCATCGCATAGTGCGCCTCGACCGCCGGCAATGCCGGCTTGTCGACGGGCACGCTCATCCAGCGATGGGTCGATAGTCCGAGCGCGATGTCGGCAAGGCTGAACCGTCCATTGGCAACAAACCCTCCGGTCTCGGCGAGCCGCGCCTCGAATATGCGCATCTTCTTGGTCCAAGACGTGAGCGCCGTTGCGATACGGGCCGGGTCCGGGTTCGCAGGATCGCCCCTCAGCAGGGCCGGCACGATGTAGCCCCATGAAGGATTGAGTTCGGTCGCCTGCCAGGTCAGCCACTGATCGACCAGCGCCCGCTCCCTGAGGTCCTGTGGCCAGAGATCGCTTCCCGCCCGCCCCGCGAGATAGCGGAGCACTGCCCCGCTCTCCCACAGCACGAACCCGTCGTCGATCACCACCGGGACCTGGCCATTGGGATTGAGGGCGAGAAACTCCGGCACGTTCGGGTCGCGAATCGGCTTGCCCCAATCCTCCCGCGCATAGCCCAGCCCCATCTCATCGGCTGCCCACAGCACCTTGCGCACGTTGATCGAGGTGATCCGTCCCAGAACTTTCAACATTCCTTGACCTTACCCGGCACTTCCTGCCGCCTTTTCGCATTCCGCGACACTTCGTTAAGACCTTGTTTACCATCCACTAGGTAATTTTTGCCTATGGGGCCGGCACCGTGGGTGCTCCGGCGTCCGGGGCAACCGGCGAGTGGTTTTGTGAACGGTCTTACGCAGCTCTTCAACCGCCTCGGCTTGCAGCGGATCGCAGCCATGGCAGTGGTCGCCGCACTGATGCTCGGCTTCTTCGCCTTCCTGATCCTGCGCGCTTCGACCCCCCAGATGGCGCCGCTCTATACCGGTCTGTCGCTCGAGGACTCGTCGGCGATCGTCGCCGAACTCCAAAAGCAGAACGTCCCCAACGAGATCCGAGGCGACGGCGACACCATCCTGGTCCCGCGCGACCAGATCACCAGCCTGCGCATGTCGCTGGCCTCCAACGGCCTGCCGACCAAGGGCCAGGTCGGCTACGAGATCTTCGACCAGCAGAACTCGCTGGGCGCCACTAGCTTCGTCCAGAACATCAACAATGTCCGGGCCCTCGAGGGCGAGCTGGCGCGCACCATCTCGTCGCTCGCCCGGATCAAGTCGACCCGCGTCCACCTGGTCCTGCCCGAGCGCGCGCTGTTCTCGCGCGACAAGAAGGACCCGACGGCGTCGATCGTGGTGTCGGTCCGCGGCCAGCTCTCGGGCGAGGAAATCCGGGCCATTCAGCACCTCGTTGCCTCCGCGGTCGAAGGCATGGCCCCCAACCGCGTCACCATCGCCGACGACGCCGGCAATCTGCTGGCCGCGGGCGTCGGCGACAATGCCACCGACGTTCTCGCCGGCGAAGCCGATGAGCGCGTCGTCGGCGTCGAGTCACGGCTGCGGACCCGCATCGAGGACCTTCTTGCCAACGTCGTCGGCGATGGCCGTGCCCGCGTTCAGGTCAGCGCCGACCTCGACTTGACCCACGTCACCAAGACCGCCCAGACCTTCGATCCCAACAGCCAGGTCGTGCGGTCGACGCAGACCAAGGCGCTCGCCAACACCTCGACCGATCCGGCGAACTCCGGCCAGGTCAGCGCCTCGACCCAGTTGCCCGGCGCGACGACCGCGACCCCGGCGACCGCCGGCGCGTCGCAGCAGGCTTCGACCAACGAAGAGACCATCAACTACGAAATCTCGAGCACCAGCCAGACCGAGATGACCGATCCGGGCGCTATCAAGCGACTCTCGGTCGCGGTCGTCGTCGACGGCATCTACACCACCGATGCCTCCGGTAACTCGACCTACGCCCCGCGCGATCAGGCGACCCTCGACCAGATCAAGTCGCTGGTTCAGTCGGCCATCGGCTTCGACCAGACGCGCGGAGACCAGATCACCGTCGCCAACTTGCAATTTGCCTCCGGTCCGACGCCCGCCGCGACCGGCACGTCGGGCCCCAGCCTCTTCGACTTCACCCGCGACGACATGATCAACGGCGCCGAAATGCTGGTGACGCTGATTATCGCCCTCGCCCTGGTGTTCTTCGTCATGCGCCCGCTGCTCAAGCGCGTGCTCGCCCCCGAAACCCAGCCGCTCGCTTTGCCCATGAGCGCCGAAGTGGGTGCGCCGGCGGGCGCAATGAACCAGGGCGGTTCCCACCAGCAGACCGGGACCGAACTCCTCGCCGACCCCAACGTCGAAGCGGCACCTCCGGCCTGGATGAACGATGTCCGCAACCAGGGCGCAGCCCAGGCCCAGACCATCAAGACCATCGGAACGCTCGTTCAGGACAACCCCAAGCAGGCCGCGCTGATCGTGCGCGACTGGCTGACGACCGGAGCGTGAGTTAGATCATGGCAACCCCCGGCAACAGCAACGGCAATCAGTTGGTCATTGGCGGCGACGCCAAGCACCGCAACCTCTCTGGCGACGAGAAGGCGGCTGTGCTGCTGCTGTCGCTCGGCCCCGATTACGGCAAGCCGATTCTCGAAGAGCTCGATGAAATGGAGATCAAGATCCTGTCGCGCGCCATGGTGCGCGTCGGAGCGGTTACCCAGGACATGGTCGACAGCCTGTTCGTCGAGTTCGTCACCAGTGTGTCGGCCAACGGCAACGTCGCGGGCAATTCCGAGACGACCCAGCGACTGCTGCTCTCCTTCCTGCCCGCCGACCGCGTTGATGCCATCATGGAGGAGATCCGCGGGCCTGCCGGCCGCAACATGTGGGAGAAGCTCTCAAACGTTCAGGAGGACGTACTCGCCTCCTATCTCAAGAACGAATATCCCCAGACCATCGCCGTCGTGCTTTCCAAGATCGCCACCGACCACGCCAGCAAGGTGCTTGCCGTACTGCCGGCCGAACTGGCCATGGATGTCGTCCGGCGCATGCTGAGCCTCGATCCCGTGCAAAAGGACGTCCTCGAAAAGATCGAGTCGACACTGCGCACCGAGTTCATGTCGACGCTCACCACCTCCAAGCGGCGTGACAGCCACGAGCAGATGGCCGAGATCTTCAATTCCTTCGATCGTCAGACCGAAGCGCGGTTCATCACCTCGCTCGAAGAGAACGACCGAGACGGCGCCGACCGCATCAAGGCGCTGATGTTTACCTTCGAGGATCTGAGCAAGCTCGACAACACCGCCATCCAGACCGTCATTTCAAAGATCGACAAGAAGGAACTCGCGCTTGCCCTCAAGGGCGGCAACGAGCAGGTTCGCGAATTCTTCTTTGCCAACATGTCGGCACGCTCCAGCAAGATTCTGCGGGACGACATGGACGCCATGGGACCCGTGCGCCTCAAGGACGTCGACGAGGCCCAGGGCCGGATGGTGTCGATCGCCAAGGATCTTGCGGCACGCGGCGAAATCGTCATCCAGAAATCCAAGACCGATGAGGAGATGATCGCGTGACCGCCGCATCTCCAGCCAAATTCCGCTTCGACCTCGACCTCGGCCATCGCGAGGAACGCAATTCCGTCATGAGCGAGGGCGCGATGGCAGCCTTGCTCAACAATGCCCGCGCCGAGGGCTTCCAGCACGGCGTCGCCGAAGGCCAGCGGGGCGCCGTCGTCCGGGCCGCCGAGCGGCTGGCGCAGGCGGCCGAGACCCTGGCCGATCATACCGCCGCGCTCAACGCGTCCCTCGATGATGCCCGTCATGCGACTCTGGCCGAGGCCGTCGAGCTTGCCGCCACCATCGGCCGAAAGCTCGCTGCGCATCTGCTGGCCCAGCAGCCGACGGCGGAGATCGAGGCGCTGATCACCGAGTGTCTGGCGTCGCTCGATGCCGTGCCGCATCTGGTCATTCGCTGTGCCCCCGACCTCGCCGACGCGGTACGCGAGATCGCCCTCGCCCGGATCGCCAGTTCCGGCTTCACCGGGCGTCTCGTCGTCCTCGGCGATCCCGACCATGGGCTCGGCGACGCCAAGCTCGAATGGGTTGATGGCGGGATCGTCCGCGATCGCGCCGCGCTCGAAGGCGAGATCGACGTCCGCATTGAGAAGTATCTCGCCGCCCGCCGTGGCGCCCACGACAAGATGACCGGAGCTGCGCAATGATCAATGAACCCGGCGCCGGCCTCGGCGGCCTCGAGGAAATGTCGGCCTCCGAACTGGGTGGCCCGACGCAGGTCCTCGAGCGCACCGCCGCCGATCTCGAAGCCGTCTTCGACGTTCCGGTTCGCATCTCGGTCGTGCTGGGCCGCGCCCGCATTCCGGTCGCCAGCCTGCTCAAGCTCG
This sequence comes from Devosia sp., assembly GCA_025352765.1. GTDB lineage: Bacteria > Pseudomonadota > Alphaproteobacteria > Rhizobiales > Devosiaceae > Devosia_A. Next base: position 13,379 of record JANXSI010000436.1, read on the forward strand.
ACATCGGCTCGGTGGTCGAACTCGACCGCCAGGTCGGCGAAGCCGTCGAGATTTTCATCAACGAACGCCTCGTCGCTCGCGGCGAAATCGTCCTCGTCGAGAACCGGCTCGGCGTGACGATGACCGAAATCGTCAAGGCAGGATAACGACCATGCGTCTCCTCATCATCGGCGCTCTCGAAGGCCAGCTGTCGGAAGCCACCAAACTCGCCATGCAGGGCGGCGCAAAGGTCGCCCATGCGGCCAGCATCGATATCGCGCTGGCGAGCCTGCGCTCCGGTCGCGGCGCCGACCTGTTGTTCGTCGACGTGATGATCGATATTCCCGGACTGATCGCGGCGCTCGACGCCGAACGCTTCCACATCCCGGTCGTCGCCTGCGGCACCGAGACCAACGCCGCTGCCGCCGTCAACGCCATCCGCGCCGGCGCCAAGGAATACATCCCGCTGCCGCCCGACGCGGAGCTGATCGCCGCCGTCATCGCCGCCGTGGCGCGTGAAAGTGCCGACTTCCTGTTCCGCGACCCTGGCATGGCGCGCGTCGTCCAGCTCGCCGAGCAGATCGCCCCCTCCAACGCCTCCGTGCTGATCACCGGCGAGAGCGGCACGGGCAAGGAGGTGATGGCCAAATACCTTCACTCCAAATCCAAGCGCGCCGGCCACGCTTTCATCTCCGTCAACTGCGCGGCGATCCCCGAGAACCTGCTCGAGAGCGAGCTGTTCGGCCACGAGAAGGGCTCCTTCACCGGCGCCGTTGCCCGCCGCATCGGCAAGTTCGAGGAAGCCTCGGGCGGCACGCTCCTGCTCGACGAAATCTCCGAGATGGATGTTCGCCTTCAGGCCAAGCTTTTGCGCGCTATCCAGGAGCGGGTGATCGATCGCGTCGGCGGCCAGCGTCCCGTGCCGGTCGACATCCGGATCATCGCGACCTCCAACCGCAACCTCAACGATGCGGTTCGCAACGGCACCTTCCGCGAGGATTTGCTGTTTCGCCTCAATGTCGTGAACCTCAAGCTTCCGCCGTTGCGCGAACGCCCCGGTGACATCGTGGCGCTCGCCGATCACTTCGTGGAGAAGTATTCTACCGCCAACGGTCTGCCGACCCGCGCGCTCACGGCCGATGCCCGGCAGGCGCTGCTGCGCGCCCCGTGGCCCGGCAACGTCCGCGAACTCGAGAACACCCTCCATCGCGCTGTCCTCCTGTCGCAGGGCGAGTCGATCGGCACCGATGCGATCGTCATGCCCGACGGCGCCGGTCTCTCCGACGTCGTCCGCACCGCCTCGCTGGCCACCCAGGCCGCTCAGGTCGCCGACACCATCTCGCGCAGCATGGTCGGCCGCACCGTCGCCGACGTCGAACGCGACCTGATCCTCGAAACGCTCGACCACGTGCTGGGCAACCGCACCCACGCCGCGACCATCCTCGGCATCTCGATCCGCACCCTGCGCAACAAGCTCAACCAGTATTCCGACGAAGGCACCCCGGTGCCGGGCCCCGGCGAACAGCGGCGCCACGTCGCATGAGCCGGAGTTTGATCCAGCATGGCTGATCTCTCGCTCCCGGTTCCGTCCGGCCCTTCGGGCGGCTTCCGCTTCCCGAGCCTCGCCGACATCAACCGCGTCCTCCGCTCGAC
>JANXSI010000158.1 GCA_025352765.1 Devosia sp.
TACTCTGTCGACGACCTGACCCGTGACAGCAATCGTCCACAGGCCCCTAGGCGAGGTAGACGACGAGCAGCGCGATCACTGCGGTGATCACGTCCTCCAGCAGGGCGGCGTAGAGGTCGCGGCCGAAGAGCCCGGCCATGAAGCGGCGCACGTAGAAGCCTTCATAGGCCCCTGCGATCGCGCCAATAACGCCAAGCACGACGCCCGCCACGAGATTGCCGGAAGGCAGCCCGAGCACCGCACCTGAAAGAGCGCCGGCGACGGCGCGCACCACGAGGCTGGGGACTGCGAGGCGGCTGCCCGTCCCGGGCTGCTTGTCGTTCCAGACTTCGCCCAGGGCCAATAGTACCAGCACGACGACGGCGATAATTGTGCCCACGAAAGAGGCCCAGGTGGGGCTAAGGTCGATCCAGCCCAGCCAGGCGCCGATGGCGACGGCGGCAAGCGGCATGCCGGCCCGATGTCCGGCGGCTACGCCGATCAGAAAGAGCAGAACGTAGATCATTCTTGTTCCCCGAGGGTGGCGCTAGGCGTGACGCTACACCGTCATCTCAGAACAGGAAATAGCGCTGCGCCATCGGCAGCACCGTTGCGGGCTCGCAGGTCAGCAACTCGCCGTCGGCGCGCACTTCGTAAGTCTCGGGATCGACCTCGATCTTGGGCATCGCCGCGTTGTGGATCATCGAGGCCTTGCCGATCTTGCCGCGGGTATTGCTGATCGCCAGCATCGCCTTGCCGGTGCCGAGCCGCTGCGGCAGGCCGGCGTCGAGCGCTGCCTGGCTGGTGAAGATCACCGACGAGGTGGTGCGCAGCTTGCCGAAGCTCGCAAACATCGGCCGGTAGTGCATGGGCTGCGGCGTCGGGATCGAGGCGTTCGGGTCGCCCATCGGGGCGGCGGCAATCGAGCCACCGAGCAGCACCATCTCGGGCTTTACGCCGAAGAACGCCGGACTCCACAGCACCAGGTCGGCCCGCTTGCCCACTTCGATCGAGCCGATGTGCTGGCTCATGCCGTGCGCGATCGCCGGGTTGATGGTGTATTTGGCAATGTAGCGCTTCACGCGGAAATTGTCGTTGTCGCCGGTCTCGTCCTTGAGGCGGCCGCGCTGCTTCTTCATCTTGTCGGCGGTCTGCCAGCAACGGATCAGCACTTCGCCGACACGGCCCATGGCCTGGCTGTCGGAGGAGATGATCGAGAACGCGCCGATGTCGTGAAGGATGTCCTCGGCGGCGATGGTTTCCTTGCGGATGCGGCTCTCGGCAAAGGCCACGTCTTCGGCGATCTGCGGCGACAGATGATGGCAGACCATCAGCATGTCGAGATGCTCGGCCAGCGTGTTGACGGTGTAGGGCCGGGTCGGGTTGGTCGAGGACGGGATGACGTTGGGGAACGACGCGACCTTGATGATGTCGGGCGCGTGTCCGCCGCCGGCGCCTTCGGTATGGAACGCGTGGATCGTACGCCCTTTGAAAGCGGCGACGGTGTCTTCGACGAAGCCGGATTCATTGAGCGTGTCGGTGTGGATCATCACCTGCACGTCGTAGGCGTCGGCGACGCTGAGGCAGTTGTCGATGGCGGCGGGCGTGGTGCCCCAGTCCTCGTGCAGCTTCAGCGCCGCAACGCCCGACAGGATCATTTCTTCGAGCGGCTTGGGCTTTGACGCATTGCCCTTGCCGGCGAGTGCCAGGTTCATGGCGAAGCCGTCAAAACTCTCGATCATCCGCTCGGCGTGCCAGGCGCCGGTGCAGGTTGTCGCCAGCGTGCCATGGGCAGGCCCGGTGCCGCCGCCGAGCATGGTGGTGACACCGCTCATCAGCGCCTCGTCGATCTGCTGGGGCGCGATGAAATGGATATGGGCATCAAAGCCGCCAGCCGTCAGGATCTTGCCTTCGCCGGCGATGATCTCGGTCGATGGTCCGATGATGATGGTCACGGCCGGCTGGGTGTCGGGGTTGCCGGCCTTGCCGATGGCAGCGATGCGGCCGTCCTTGAGGCCGATATCGGCCTTATAGATACCGGAGTGATCGACGATCAGCGCATTGGTGATCACGGTATCGACCGCGCCTTCGGCGCGCGTCGCCTGGCTCTGACCCATGCCGTCGCGGATCACCTTGCCGCCACCGAACTTTACCTCCTCGCCATAGACAGTGAAATCGCGCTCTACCTCGACGATGAGGTCGGTGTCGGCGAGCCGCACCTTGTCGCCCGTAGTCGGACCGTACATGTCGGCGTAGGTGGCGCGGGAAATGCGGGCGGGCATCAGTGGGTACTCCGGGCGGGAGATATGACCTGGGTCTTGGCCAGAGCGGCGGCCTTTTCGCTATCCTCGATGAAGCGATCGAGCAGCGCGATGCCAGGCATCAGATCGGCCTGCTGCTGCCGGCGCGCGATGAGCGAGATGGCCAGGACCTCGAACGCGTCCTGAACCCGCTCGTCGCCGGCTTTCTGGGCCCCGGCACTCTCGCGCTGGAACATCGCCAGCAAGGAATCGTAAGTCGGTCCGTCGGCCCGCGCTTTGAGGTCGGCCCAACTGCGGGCACCTGCGTCAGTGGCGATGCGCCTCGAGAGGGCACCCAGGCGATTACGGAAGCCGACGCGCTTTCCTTCCGGGCCGTTGAGCCGCGCCATCAGGTCAACAAGCCGTTCGCGGAAGACCAGGTCCCTCGGTTCCATGCTCAGAGCTTCCCCATGATCTTCTGCTGGAACCCGAAGACGATGCGGCTCCCCGACAGCGGCACCAGTTTCACCTCGCGCGCCTGGCCCGGCTCGAACCGCACCGCCGTCCCGGCGGCGATGTCGAGCCGCATCCCGCGCGCCTTGTCGCGATCGAAGCGGAGCCCGTTGTTGGTCTCATAGAAATGGTAGTGCGAGCCGACCTGGATCGGCCGGTCGCCGGTGTTGGCGACCTCGATGGTGATCTGCGCCGCGCCGGCATTGAGCTCGATGTCGCCCGCCTTGGTGATGATTTCGCCGGGGATCATTTCAGGCTGCCTTCCGGGGAGGAGTTGCGCATCCGTCGGGATGAAAGATGCGGGTCGTGGACGCTGGGTGCTTCGACAGCATGTGCGCCGGGCGGATCGGACGCGGGGCGAAGTTGCCGCCGCAATTGGGGCAGACGCCACCCAGTTTGGTCTCGACGCAATCGGCGCAGAACGTGCACTCATAGGTGCAGATCATGGCGTCCGGCGCGTCGGGCGGCAGGTCCTTGCTACAGCATTCGCAGCTGGGGCGAAGTTCGAGCATCTGGTCACCGGATCGGATGGTGGACGGTCACGAGCTTGGTGCCGTCGGGGAAAGTCGCCTCGACCTGGACGTCGGGGATCATCTCGGCGATCCCGTCCATCACCTGCTGGCGGGTAACGACGTGCGCGCCGGCCTCCATCAGGTCGGCGACCGAGCGTCCGTCTCGGGCGCCTTCGACGACGTAGTCGGTGATCAGCGCGATAGCTTCGGGATGGTTGAGCTTGACCCCGCGCTCGAGGCGCTTGCGGGCGACGATCGCCGCCATCGAGATCAGCAGCTTGTCCTTTTCGCGGGGCGTCAGGTTCATGCTCGGTCAGAGGCTCCAGAGACGCGGGGTGCTGCCC
>JANXSI010000164.1 GCA_025352765.1 Devosia sp.
TCGGTCGAGCGCTGAGCGCGGCCTAGCGCTGCCGACGCAGCGATGCAGCAGCGGTCGCAATGGCCTCGGCATCGATCTCGAAGTGCCGATAGAGGTCGGCAACGCTGCCGGTCTGACCGAACTGCTCGACCCCGAGCGTCACCGCGCGATGGCCGCGGACGCTGCCGAGCCAGCCGAGGGTCGCGGGATGACCGTCGATCGCGGTGACGAGGCCTGCATTGTGCGGCACGGATGCAAGCAGGCGTTCGACATGGCTGGTGGCGTCGACATCGCCAGCGCGGCGGGCCCGCTGCGCGGCATGCCAACCGGCGTTGAGCCGGTCGGCCGAGGTGATGGCGAGAACCGCGACATGACGGCGGTCGCCGCCCAGCCGGCCTGCGGCGGCGATGGCCTCGCTCGCCAGCACGCCCTGGTAGGCGATCACCACTTCGCAACTCGCATCCGGTGCCTTCAGCCAATAGCCGCCATTGAGGATGTCCTGGGACAGCGCGGGATCGACCGTGCGCGGAACCTGCTCGAGCGGCCGGGTCGAGAGGCGCAGATAGACCGAGCCGCCCGAGACTTCGCGCGGCCAGGCGACGTTGTCGGAGACGGCCTCGCCGTCGCGCTGCATGTAGTCGAAGGCCCAGTCCATGATGATGGCGAGCTCGTCGGCGAAGGCCGGCTCGAAGGCGGCGAGGCCGTCCTGGCTGAGGCCGATCAGCGGCGCCGCAATCGACTGGTGCGCCCCGCCCTCGCCGGCCAGCGAGACGCCCGAGGGCGTTGCAACGAGGAGGAAGCGCGCGTCCTGGTAGCAGGCATAGTTGAGCGCATCGAGGCCGCGGGAGATGAAGGGATCGTAGAGCGTGCCGATGGGCAGCAGGCGCTCGCCGAACAGGGAATGGCTGAGCCCGGCCGCGCCCAGCAGCAGAAACAGGTTCATCTCGGCGATGCCCAATTCGATGTGCTGGCCTTCTGGGGCGAAGCGCCATTTCTGCGTGCTGGGGATCTGCTCGGTCTGGAAGATGTCGGTGCGCTCACCCCTGGCGAACAAATGGCGGCGGTTGACCCACGATCCGAGGTTGGTCGAGACGGTGACATCGGGCGAGGTGGTGACGATGCGCTCCGCGAGTGGGCTATCGGTCTTGGCGATGGCGTCGAGGATCTTGCCAAAGGCGGCTTGGGTGGACACGATCTTGTCGCTGAGGAACTGCGGGCCGATGCCAGCGATACCTGGCGCGTGGTGACGGCGGCTGCCGCCCTGCCTGAAGGGCACTGCGTCGAGGAAGCGCTGCAGCGCGGCGGGCGCGATGCCCAGACCCTCGAACTTCTCCCACTCGCGACCCTCGGCGACATTCATCGAGGCGCGAAGGCCCGCGATCTGGGCTTCCGTCATCTGGCCGGCGTGATTGTCCTTGTGCCCTGCGAGCGGCGTGCCCCAGCCCTTGACGGTGTAGGCAATGAAGACGGTCGGCCGGTCGCCGGTAGCCCCCTCGAACTGCGCCAGCAGCGACTCGAGGCAATGGCCGCCGAGATTGCCCATGAGCTCGGCGAGTTCGGCGTCGCTGCGGCGACCGATGAGCGCGGAAACCTCGGACTGATCGCCCAACTCGTCGAGTAGGCGTTCCCGCCAGGCGGCGCCGCCACGGAACAGCAGCGCCGAATATACGCCGTTGGGGCACGCATCGACCCAGGCTTTCAGGCGCTCGCCGCCCGGCTCGGCGAAGGCCTGACGCTGCAGGACGCCGTATTTGAGGGTGACTACGTCCCAGCCGAAGGCGCGGAAGATCGCCTCGATGCGGTCGTAGAGACCCTCGCGCACTACGCCGTCGAGGCTCTGGCGGTTGTAGTCAATGATCCACCAGGTGTTGCGGAGGCCGTGCTTCCAGCCCTCGAGCAGGCATTCATAGACATTTCCCTCGTCCAGCTCCGCGTCGCCGACCAGCGCCACCATCCGCCCCTCGGGCGCCGCCCTGCCCCCGGTCTTGGCGCGAATGTAGTCCTGAATTAGCGAGGCAAACGCCGTGAAGGCGACACCGAGGCCCACCGAGCCGGTCGAAAAGTCGACGTCATCGGTGTCCTTGGTGCGCGATGGATAGGACTGGGCGCCGCCGTAGGCCCGGAAGGCCTTGAGCTTGTCGAGGGTCTGGTTGCCGAGGAGATACTGGATGGCGTGAAAGACCGGCGCAGCGTGCGGCTTGACCGCGACGCGGTCCTCGGGCTTCAGCACGGCGAAGTAGAGCGCGGTCATGATCGCCGTCATCGAGGCCGAGGAGGCCTGATGACCGCCGACCTTCACGCCGCTGTCGTTGGGGCGGATGTGGTTGGCGTGATGGATCATCCAGTTGGAGAGCCACAGCGTCTTGCGCGTCAGGGCCGTGAGTGTTGCGAGACGCTCCGTACCGCGCAGGCGCTTCGTTCCCGATCCTGATCCAGGCATTGCAGTTCCCCTCCCAGGGCGCGACAGGGCGACGCGTCGGCTCCAAGAATGCCTTGGCAAGGCCGGCGATTTTCGCCTATTTTCGCCACTTATTGCTCAGTCGGCGCAGGATTCATGCGCATAACGAGGTCGTTTCGATGGATTCTGCCGAGTTTGAGCTGAGCGAGACAGATCGCAAGATTCTTCGCGCGTTGCAGGAAGACGGCCGGATGACGGTGCAGGCGATCGCCGAGCGGGTGGGACTTTCCGCCTCGCCCTGTCTGAGACGTATCCGCCAGATGGAAAAAGCGGGCGTGATCGCCGCCTACGCCGCCGTCGTGGACCAGAAGGCCGTCGGCCTGCCGGTTTCAGTGTTCATATCGATCAAGCTCGAGCGCCAGCGCTCGGTCGAACTCGATCGCTTTGCGAGCGCCATCGCGACCTGGCCCGAGATCATGGAGTGCTACCTGATGACCGGCCAGTTCGACTATCTGCTGCGCGTCGTCTGCGCCGACCTTGGGGCCTACGAGGCGTTCCTGAGGGAGAAGCTGACCCAGGTCGAAGGGGTCAGTTCGATCGAATCCAGCTTTGCGCTGGGGCAGGTCAAATACTCGCGGGTGCTGCCGCTCTGAGGTCACGCGGCGGGCAGAGTGTCGCCGGGAAACCCGTACCAGGTGATGAGGCCGTAGACGAAGATGCCCGCCTGCACGGCGCCGTCGCCGTCCATGATGGCACGCGCCTCCGCCTCGGGAACAGCAAAGATGCACAGCCCGACGAGATCGCCCCCGCCGATCACCGGACCGACGAGCGCCATCTTGCCGTCGGCCTGCATCTGCATGTTGCGGCGGCCGTGCTCCCAGACCACTTTGGCCTGCTCCGGAGAGCGGCTTTGCGGTAGCTCATATGCCGGTCCCTTTGACAGCCGGGCGATAACATAAGCCCGCACGGTTGCCAGTTTGGCCCGCATGACATCGTCGGTAATCTCGACCACTGTTGCCTCCTCGAGATCGATACTGCCTCTCAGTACCGCACCGCATTAAGCCTTCGCTATTCGTTTGGTGAGATTTTCAGGACACACATCTCCATCCGGCCAGAAAAAGCCGGAGGAAGAGACCGGGGAACTCTCGCCTTGCAGCCCGTCCGAAAAGCATCTGCATCGCTAACCCTTCCGAACATCATTGACGCGTTTGCGACACCGATCTCGGCCATCGGCAACAGCAATGCCTGATCTGACCAGATTTATCGGCGCGACGATCAGCGGCGTCCTCTCCCTCATCATTATCGTCGCGGCGATCAGCGGCGGGCTCGTTGTGCCCGACGAAGCATTGCGCGATCTGAGGTTTTCGGCCGGCCAGCGCGGCGTGACCGGAAGCGTGGTCTTCGTCGACATCGACAGCAAGAGCCTCGAGACCGTCGGCGTCTGGCCCTGGCCGCGCCATGTGCATGCGCTGCTACTCGACAAGCTGATGGCGCTGGGGTCGAGCGACGTGGCGTTCGACATCGACTTCAGCGTTGCGTCCAGCGAGGCCGAGGACGAAGTGCTGGCACAGTCGCTCGAGGCCGCCGGCGGGTACGCTCACCTCGCGGCATTCCAGCAGCAAAAGACCGCCGGAGGACTGGCCGGCTTCAACCTGCCGCTGCCCAAGTTCCGGGCCTTCGCCGATCCGGTGACGGTCAATGTCGCGCTCGATTCGGGCGGTGTGGTGCGGACCTATCCCTACGCGATGGATATCGGGGGCCACAGTGTCCCCTCGATCGCGTCGCTGCTGTCGGGGATCAATGGGCCTGAAGGCGGCGGCTTCAACATCGACTACTCCATCAATCCCGCCGGCATCGACCGCATCTCGGCGGCGGACCTGCTGGCCGGGCAGGTCAACGGTGCGCGGGTCACGGGCAAGCAGGTCGTGGTGGGCGCCTCGGCACTGGAACTGCGCGACTATTTCGTCGTGCCGCGCTTTGGTGCGGTGCCGGGCGCGCTGCTGCAGGCGCTCGCCACCGAAACGCTGAAACAGGGACGCGCGCTGCAGCCGTTCAGTCCGGTGCCGGTCGCCATCGTCGTCGGTCTCATGGGTCTTGTGGCGATGCTGTTCCGTCGCCGCATGCCGCTCGTTCTCGCGATCGTTGTGCCCCTCGCGATATCGGCGGCAGCCGAGGCTCTCGCCCTCCTGCTGCAGCTCAACCAGGGCATCCTGATCAGCACGGCGGCCATCCATCTTGCGGTGGCGGCCTTTGTCGTCGGGGCGCTGATCGCCGAGATGGTCGCACGGGGCCGGCAGCGCCTCTTGGCCACTCGCGAACGCGACGCAGTCCGGGTGATCC
>JANXSI010000517.1 GCA_025352765.1 Devosia sp.
CTTCAACCGCGATCCGCGCGCCATCGTCACCGACCGGCGGGCCCGCTCGGCCGGGGCGCAAATCGGCACTGGGCCGCAAGCCGGTGGAACCGCAGGTGGTGCGGGCGGCGCTGCTACATCTGGCCGATCGCATCGGCTCGCGGCTCAGGGCGAAATCGCTGTCGGGGCGGACGGTGACGGTGCGGGTGCGGTTCGCCGATTTGCGCGCGGTGACGCACGCGGCAACGCTGGACGCGCCGGTGTCGGCCACGGGAATCCTGGCAGAAGTCGCCGAGGATCTGGTGTGGGAGGTGCTGGACCAGCATCCCGAGGAGCGGTTCATTTCCCTGTTGGCGATTGCGGTGTCGCACCTCGAGCGGCAGGCGGTGCTGCAGCTCGAATTGCCGCTCGGCTTTGCCGACGAAGGCCGGCGTCCGGGCAGCAAACGCGGCGCCTCGCGCTGGCTCGCCGACCGCGCGATGGACAAGGTGCGCGGCCGCTTCGGCTGGGAGGCTATCGGCTATGGGGCGGTGAGCGGCTCGTCGCACAGCGTGCCGGACGGCTTCCGCGAACTGGCCGAAAAAGAGCTCTAGCGCCGCTCGTTCAGCCCTGGGGCTTGTCAGCCGGATAGGTGCCCAGCACGTGGAAATAGTCGGTGAAGAACCGCAGCTCCTCGAAGGCCAACTGCACCGAGCGGTCATCGGGGTGGCCTTCAATATCGGCGTAGAACTGCGTTGCAGTGAACGAGCCGTCGAGCATGTAGCTTTCGAGCTTGGTCATGTTGACGCCATTGGTGGCAAAGCCGCCCATCGCCTTGTAGAGCGCCGCGGGGACATTGCGGACGCGGAACACGAAGGTGATGCGGGTCGGCACCGAGCCGCGCGCCGGGGTCTCGGGGGCCTTCGCAATCACCAGGAAACGGGTGGTGTTGTGCGCCGCGTCCTCGATATTTTCGGCGAGGATGTCGAGGCCATAGACCTCGGCGGCGAATTTCGAGGCGATGGCGCCGACCGATTTGTCGCCGCGCTCGGCGACTTCGCGCGCACTGCCGGCGGTGTCGACGCCGTTGATGGTCTTGAGGCCGTGCTGGCGGATGAAGCTGCGGCACTGGCCGAGCGCCACGGTCAGCGACTGCACGGATTTGATGTCCGAAAGGGTCGCGCCCTTGATGCCCAGCAGGGTCATTTCGACGCGCAGGAAATGCTCGCCGGTGATGAACAGGCCGGAACTGGGCAGCAACTGATAGATGTCGGTGATGCGGCCATAGATGGAGTTTTCGACCGGCACGACGCCATAATCGGCCTTGCCCGACTGCACGGCGGCGATGGTGTCCTCGAATGTCGTGCAGGGGACTGGCTCGTCGTCGGGAAAGAGCGCGTGCGTGGCGGCGTGGCTGAAGGCACCAGGCTCGCCCTGAAAGGCAATAAGTTTGACCATGTTGTCCGCCCCGGGGCTCGATCTGGCGGCTCTATGAACCCGCCGCCTCTGCCAAGTCAACAAAGCCGCCGTCTTGGTCAGCCGCATGCACGACGGAGAATTGTCGCAGTGCCGGAAAGCCCGTTGCGCCGGTGTTTCGGGCAGATTATCTTCCCGGCCGAAATGGGAGGGGGTTCCCGCTTCGCCGCAGGCGCTACGCGGCATTTGCAGGCTCGTTCCCCCTCGTCTATACCCGCCGGACCAAGGCTGAGAGACCCCGCAATGGATTCGTTCGAACTCAACAAGATCATCGGCGCCATCCTGGGCACCCTGCTGTTTGTCATGGGTGTTGGATTTCTCGCCGAGGGGCTCTATTCGCCCGCCCGCAGCAGCGGCCCCGGCTATGCGCTCCCCGAGCCGGCCGAAGGCGGTGGCGGCGATACCCCGGCTCCCGGCGGCCCGACGGCAGCCGTCGATATCGGCACGCTGCTGGCGTCTGCCGATGCCAAGCAGGGCGAAGCGTCCGCCAAGAAGTGCGGCGCCTGCCACGATTTCAGCAAGGGCGGCCCGAACAAGACCGGCCCGAACCTGTGGGACATCGTTGAGGAAAAGATCGCGGCGACCCCCGGCTACTCGTTCAGCCCGGCGCTGATGGCGCATGCAGCCGACGTGTGGACCTACGACAATCTCAACCAGTGGCTGACTTCGCCCAAGGCCTGGGCTCCCGGCACCAAGATGACCTTCGCGGGCGTCAAGGACGACAAGGAACGCGCCAACATCATCGCGTACCTCGCGTCGCTGTCGGATTCGCCCAAGCCGTTCCCGCAGCCGGCTGCGGCCGCTGGCGGTGCTGCCCCGACCGCGGCGCAGACCACCGACGGTACGTCGTCGGCGCCCGCTGCGACCGAAACGCCCGCCAGCTCGAGCGAGGCTCCGGCAGCTGCTCCCGCCAGCTCGAGCGAAGCCCC
>JANXSI010000534.1 GCA_025352765.1 Devosia sp.
AGAAGCCGAGTACCGGCGCCTCGCCACGGGTCGAGACGAACTGCATCAGTCGGATGCCCCATTCAAAAGTTGGCGCAACCTAGAGAAGCGGGGCCGCCGGGGCAAGCAAATCACGGCTGCGCCGATTCCGGGGGCGCGGCCAGGGGGCGGAGCTGGCGCCAGATCCAGTAACCGAGGAGGCATGGGGTCAGCAGCGCGAAGCCGAACCAGGTGAAGACATACCCCAGATGGTTATTGGGAAACTCGACGACCGTCTCGCCACCCTGCGGCAACGCGCCGGGGGCGCCTGCCGTCACGTCGATGGTGAGACCGAGGACCGGCGGAGCGATCCCGGCCATGGTGGCGAGGCGCACCGGATCGCGCACCCATTCGATGTGGCCCTTGGTGTCGGGCTGCGGGGTGAAGGTGCCGGTCGCCTCAGGGGCGATGCCGATGCCGCTGAGGGTGACCTCGGGTTGCGGCTCGTCTGGGCCGGTCGCGAAGGCGTTGCCGCTCGATTGCGGCACGAAGCCGCGATTGACGAAGACGGTGCCGCCGCCGTCCGGGCGGAAGGCGGTCATCACCCAATAGCCGGGGCCGCCGTATTTGCCCTTGGCGTCGGTGAGGTTGGTGAACACCCGCACGGTGCTATTGGCGATGAAGTGACCGGTAAGGGTGATAGGGTGGTAGCCGTAAACCTCGAGATCGAGGCTGGGCCATTCACCGAGCGGCGGCAGGTCGTAGGGCCGCTGGGTCAGCCGCTCGGCCACGCGGGCGATGAGCGCGTCCTTCCAGGCCAGCCGGTTCATCTGCCAGACCCCCAGGCCGGCAAACAGCGCCGTGAGCGCGACCATCAGAAAGATGAAGGTCCAGAACGACCACCCCAGGCGGCGCCGGGACGCAACCGTCGGGCTCACGAGGAGGCTCCGTCCCCTGCCCCGCGCTGATACTGAAGCGCAATCATCGTCGCCTTGAACGGCCGGAGCAGCAGCAGCGACAGCACGATGATCGTCGGGATCCAGAGGACCAGATGCATCCACGGCGCCGGATGAAACAGCGCCTCGGTGATGAAGGCGAGGAGGATGACGATCGGCGCCACGGCAAAAATCACGAACACCGCCGGGCCGTCGCCGCTGTCGGCGAATTTGAGATCGAGGCCGCAGCTCTCGCAAACCGGCGCGACCTTGAGGAAGCCCGAGAACAGGGCGCCTTCGCCGCAGCGGGGACACCGGCAGGCGAGGCCTGCGGCAAAGGGGGAAACGAGACTGTCGGCCATGAGGTCAGTATAGCGTGGCCTTGAGGCGCGGCGGTAGCTCCCGATCGTAGGTTTCGGGGTTGATGCGGTCATGCGTCACAGCCGCTAACATCTGGCCGGTCGATGGCAGTGCCGAGCGGGGCGTCTGCTTGTCGGGATTCCACAGTTCGGCGCGGATCAGAGCCCGCGAGCATTGGAAGAAGACGCTCTCGACGTGGATGACCAGCATGGTGCGCGGCGGCTTGCCGTCGATGGTGAAGCGCGCGATCAGCTCGGGATCGACCGAGATCTCGGCCGTACCATTGACGCGCAGCGTCTCGCCAATACCCGGGATCATAAACAGCAGCGCCACGTGCGGGTCGGCGATGATGTTGCGCAGGCTGTCGATCCGGTTGTTGCCACGGCGATCGGCCATCAGCAGCGTTTTTTCATCGACGATCTCGACGAAGCCGGGCGCATCGCCGCGCGGGCTCGCGTCGAGTCCATGCGGGCCGGTGGTTGCCAGTACGGCGAACGGCGCGGCCGCGACGAACGCGGCATAGACCGGGTGCAGGTAGCTAATCTCCTTGAGCGCCGAGACCTCGTTGACTTCGCCGTAGAGAGCCTCGAGGGCCTCAAGGTCGCGGACAGTGTGGTCGGTCATCAAGCGCACTCCTCGTAAGTCGGGGCGCGTCGCGCCGGGACGATTCGGGTGACGAACCCGGACGGGGCAGCATTGGCGAGGGCGCGCGGTTCGGGCAAGCGGAGGGCGCGGCTCAAAGCTGGGGAAAAGGATTGGCGGCAGCCCCGATGCGTAAACTTGTAACGATCGTCTTAACCGTTAACAGGACCGCAGCGAGGCATGTTTTCGACGTTGATTAGAGCCTAGGAGTCCGCAATGGACAAACGTTATATCCTTGTCGTTGACCACATCGAACAGGCGTCAGCAATCTTGCAGACGATCCGAAGTGGGCCGATCGAATTGTCCAGTCTTCTCAAGCATACGTCGGCGGCTCTGCGGAGATATGTTGACGCCACTCTGCCCAGTGCGACGGTCATCGACTTGGCCGCCCACCGGGCACGCAGGCTCACTACTTAGATCGGGAAAATGGGCCGCTGCTCGACGCCGGACTGCGGGCGACTGGTTAACGCGCCACCGGCTGCGTCCGGGTCGCATCTGATGATCAGAACGTCAGCGGGGCCGGATCAGAAATCCGGCCCCACTGGCGATAAACCCATGAAACCGCGACGGTGGTCGCGACAGGCGTCAGCCTGCGTGCTGAATGCCCCAGCTGCCCCAGATGTAGATCGAGGCGAAAAGGAACAGCCAGACCACGTCGACGAAGTGCCAGTACCAGGCGGCGAATTCGAAGCCGAGGTGATGGCGCGGCGTGAACTGGTCGGCCTGCGCACGGAACAGGCAGACGATCAGGAAGATCGTGCCGACCAACACGTGGAAGCCGTGGAAGCCGGTCGCCATGAAGAACGCGGCACCGTAGACGTTGCCCGAAAAGCCGAAGCCGGCGCGTGAATACTCGAGTGCCTGCACGCAGGTGAACAGCGCGCCCAGCGCGATGGTCAGTGCAAGGCCCCAGCGGAGGCCCTTCTTGTCGCCGTGGATGAGCGCGTGATGCGCCCAGGTCACGGTAGTGCCCGAGGTCAGCAGCAGAAGCGTATTGAACAGCGGCAGATGGAACGGATCGAACAGTTCGACGCCATGCGGCGGCCACTGCGTGCCCATGAATTCGGCACGGGCGTATTGCTCGGTGTCGCCGTGGCGGAAGAACTGGTCGAAATAGGCCCAGAACCAGGCGACGAAGAACATCACTTCCGAGGCGATGAACAGCAGCATGCCGTAGCGGTGATGCATGCGCACCACCGGGGTGTGGTCGCCGTGTTGGCCTTCCTTCACCACGTCGGCCCACCAGGCGTACATGGTGTAGAGGACGCCGGCGAAGCCGATCAGCATGACCCAGGGCGAATGCGACTTGAAGTAGACCACGGCGCCGATCGCAAGGACGAACGCCGACATTGACCCGACGAACGGCCACGGGCTCGGATTGACCAGGTGGTAGTCGTGATGTGGCTTGGCGTGTGCGGCTGGAGCGGTGGCAACGTCGGCCATGGTCAGCTTCCCTTGTTTTTCGAGGCGTAGAATGTGTACGATAGCGTGATGTCTTTGATCGTTGCCAGATCGGTGTTCTTGTCGATATCGGGATCAACAAAGAAAGTCACCGGCATCTGCACGGTTTCACCGGGCTTCAGCGTCTGCTCGGTGAAGCAGAAGCACTGGATCTTGTTGAAGTAGCTGCCCGCCAGTTCCGGCGTGACGTTGAAGGCGGCCTGACCCGTCACGGTCTTGTCGGAGAGGTTCCGAGCGGTAAAGACCACCGTCTCGACGTTGCCGATCCCCGCCGTCACGGACTTGGCCGGGGTCACCTGCCAGGGGATGCCGCCATCGACGTTGGAATCGAAGCGGACGGTCATCTCGCGGGCAATGACGCCCTTGAGGTTGCCGGTCGCGACGCGCGTGGTGCCGCCGTACCCGGTGGCGGCGCAGAAAGCATAGTAAAGCGGCACCGCGGCATAGGCGGCACCGACCATGCCGACGACCAGCAGCAGCAGGATGGCGCCGACGTTGCGGTTCTTATGCTCGGGTGCAGGGGCAAGAGCGGTGTCGGACATCACAGATCCCGCGAGGTGAAGACGGCCGGGCCCATCTTGACGATGGTCAGCGTGTAAAACAGCAGCACGAGAAAGCCGAGCACGAGGCCAAGGGCAATCGAGTTGCGGCGCTGCCTGCGGCGGCGCTGCTCCTCAGGCGAGAGCGGGACGACGGGGTTATCGCTCACTGCAGCCACCCCAGCATCTGGCCCGTATGGTCCACCATGAGCGCGAGAAAGATCACGAAGAGATAGCTCAGCGAATACGTGAACAGAGCGCGCGCCTGCTTCTTCATCGGTACGCCCTCGCCGCTGCGGAACAGCCGCCAGGCGAGATAGAGAAAGCCTGCACCGAGACCGGCAGCGACCACTGCATAGAGCCAGGCGGACATGCCGATGGCGAAGGGCAGCAGGCTGGTTGCGACCAGCACGACCGAATAGAGCAGGATCTGCAGCTTGGTTGCCGGCTCGCCCTTGACGTTGGGGAGCATGGGAATGCCGGCTGCGCCGTAGTCGCCCTGCTTGTACAGGGCCAGGGCCCAGAAGTGCGGCGGCGTCCACAGGAAGATGATTGCAAACAGCACGATCGAGGGCAGCGTGATGTCGCCGGTGACGGCAGCCCAGCCGACCATCGGCGGGAAGGCGCCGGCGGCGCCGCCGATGACGATGTTCTGCGGCGTCGAGCGCTTCAGCCACATCGTGTAGACCACGGCGTAAAAGAAGATGGTGAAGGCGAGCAGGCCCGCTGCGACGAAATTAGTCGCCAGGCCGAGAATGCCGACCGAAAAGCCCGAGCAGATGAGACCGAAGGCCAGCGCCTCGCCACGGCTGACGCGGCCGCCGGGAATGGGGCGGTTGCGGGTGCGGCTCATCACGGCATCGATGTCGGAATCGTACCACATGTTGAGCGCGCCGGAGCCGCCGGCACCGAGCGCGATGCAGAGGATGGCGATGACGCCGATGACCGGATTGATTCCCCCCGGCGCCAGCAGCAGGCCGATGATCGCGGTGAAGACGACAAGCGACATCACCCGCGGCTTGAGGAGCGCGAAGTAGTCTTCTACGCGCGCCCCATCCGCGGTGCCGATGTAAGCCTTGGTGTCGTCAACGAACGCCACTCGCCCTGTCCTTAGTGCCCGTCCGTACCGGCTTCGATCCGCGGCAGCGTCTCGAACTGGTGGAACGGCGGCGGGGACGGCAACGTCCATTCGAGCGTCGTGGCGCCCTCACCCCACGGATTGGCGGGAGCAGGACGAGCCTTACGCGCCGATTCGTAGAGGATGTAGAGGAAAAGGATCAGCCCGACGAAGGTGATGTAGTAGCCGATCGACGACACGCGGTTCCAGAACGCATAGGCGTCCGGATAGTCGATGTAGCGGCGCGGCATGCCCGACAGCCCGAGGAAGTGCTGCGGGAAGAACACCAGGTTCACACCGACGAAGGTGATCCAGAAATGGATGTTGGCCAGCGTCTCGTTGTAGAGGATGCCGAACATCTTGGGGTACCAGTAGTACCAGGCCGCGAAGATCGCGAACACGGCACCGAGCGACAGCACGTAGTGGAAGTGCGCGACGACGTAATAGGTGTCGTGGAGCGCGCGGTCGGCACCAGCATTGGCCAAGACGACGCCGGTGACGCCGCCGACGGTGAACAGGAAGATGAAGCCGATCGCCCACAGCATCGGGGTGCGGAAGGTGATCGAGCCGCCCCACATGGTGGCGATCCACGAGAAGATCTTGATGCCGGTCGGCACCGCGATGACCATCGTGGCCGCCACGAAGTAACGCTGCACGTTGAGGCTGAGGCCGGTCGTGTACATGTGGTGCGCCCACACGATGAAGCCGACGCCACCGATGGCAACCATGGCGTAGACCATCGCCATGTAGCCGAAGATCGGCTTCTTGGAGAAGGTCGAGACGATGTGGCTGACGATGCCGAAGCCGGGCAGGATCAGGATGTACACTTCGGGGTGGCCAAAGAACCAGAACAGATGCTGGAACAGCACCGGATCACCGCCGCCCTCAGGCGCAAAGAACGAGGTGCCGAAATTGCGGTCGGTGAGCAGCATGGTGATGCCGCCGGCGAGCACGGGGAGCGACAGCAGCAGCAGGAACGCCGTCACCAGGATCGCCCAGGGGAACAGCGGCATCTTGTGCAGCGTCATGCCAGGGGCGCGCATGTTGAAGATGGTGGTGATGAAGTTGATGGCGCCAAGGATCGAGCTCGCACCGGCCAAGTGGATCGAGAGGATCACGAAGTCCATGGCCGGGCCGGGCTGGCCGGCGGTCGAAAGCGGCGGGTAGATGGTCCAGCCGCCGCCCGAGCCGTTGGCGCCCGAGGGGCCTTCGACGAACAGCGAGATCAGCAGCAGCCCGAATGCCGGGATCAACAGCCAGAACGAGATGTTGTTCATGCGCGGGAACGCCATGTCCGGCGCGCCGATCATCAGCGGCACGAACCAGTTGGCAAAGCCGCCGATCATGGCGGGCATGACCATGAAGAAGATCATGATCAGCGCGTGCGAGGTGGTGAACACATTGTACATGTGCTTGCCCTGGTCGAGGGCTTCGGCACCGGTGGTGCCGTAGACCAGCGAGGCGAGGCCGTGGAAGATCTGGATCCCCGGCTCCTGCAGCTCAAGCCGCATCATGCCCGACAGCAACGCCCCGATGACGCCCGCGATGAGGGCGAAGATCAGGTACATCGTGCCGATGTCCTTGTGGTTGGTCGAATATACATAACGGCGCCAGCCGGTGGGGTGCCCGTGATGCTCGTGGGCACCGAGGGTCGGGGCGTCGTGAGCTTGGAGCGCGTGCGTGTCGGCCATTTTGGGCGGTTCCCTTGTCTTGCTCTAGCGGCGCTTAGGCGGCGGGCTGGTCCGCCGAAAGCGGCGGCAGCGTCTTGTTGGCATCATCGACCGAACCGGCCTCGAACGCCTTCAGCCAGGTGTCGTAGACGGCCTGGGAGACAACGCGCACCGCAATCGGCATGAACGCGTGGTCTTTGCCGCACAGTTCGCGGCACTGGCCGTAATAGACACCTTCCTTGCGGGCATTGAACCAGGTCTCATTCAGGCGGCCCGGCACGGCGTCGATGATGACGCCGAAGGATGGCACAGCGAAGGCATGGATGACGCCGCTCGGATCTGAGGTGACCTGCATGCGCACGGTGGCGTTGACGGGCACGATCAGCATGTTGTCGACGGCGAGCAGGCGCGGCTGCACCGGCGTCTGGGCGAGACGCGCCGTCTCGTCGAGGATGTTGCTGTCGAAGTTCTTGTTCTGATCGACGTAGGTGTAGTTCCAGTACCACTGGGCGCCGGTCGCCTTGATGGTCACCGCCGGGGCGGGCACTTCGACCGAGCCGAACGAGAAGATGTTAGAGCCCAGATATTTGCGCACGCCATCGGGCATGGTGAGCTGATCGGTCAGCACGGCAAAGGACGGAATGGCGATGATCACGAGAACGATCACCGGCAGCGCCGTCCACACCACTTCAAGCAGCGTGTTGTGGGTAAAGCGCGACGGCACCGGGTTCGACTTGGCGTTGAAGCGGACGATGATGACGATCAGCAGGAGCGCGACCAGCACTGAGATCAGCACCGCCGTCCACAGCAGGATGCCGTCGTGGAAAGCGTGGATCGAATCCATGATGGGAGTGACAGAGTCCTGAAGACCGATCTCCCCCGGGCTCGGATGACCGGCGGCTGCCTGGGCAAGGCCGGGAGCAAGGGCCATCGCGGCACCGAGCGCAATCCCGAAAGAGCGGAGAAACTGACCGGCCACCTAAGACCCCCCTTGAGATACGATTTATTCGGCTTTTGCGGTCCGCGGGCGGTGTCAAACAGGCGGCATAGGAAACGCCGCCCCGACTCAACCCTGGGGCGCTGAAGTAGGTTTGACCTAAATCACATCGGGCCAGCCAACGCAATTCCGCCACGGCGGCGCCCCATGCGTCAAAAAGCACCGCAAAGGGCCCGAAACACGCCTCAAGCACGCCTTGATTGTCCGTGCTCTATCGGCTTTGCGGTTGCCAGCGGCAAAGGCCGCGGATAACTAGTCGATGGTCACCCCAATGACCTCGGCGGCAAGGAGAACACTTCAGTGATGTCCCGGATTTTCTGCCGTCTGGTCCTGTTGGCGGCCAGTCTCGTGGCGCTGAGTGGGGTTGCGCCGGCGATGGCCCAGGGCGTGGTGAAAGCCCAGTACGGCGACTGGCAGATGAGC
>JANXSI010000579.1 GCA_025352765.1 Devosia sp.
CATGTCGGTGATGTCCTTGCCGGTCACCCGGAGGCCGTACTTCACCCCGTCATAGCGGGCGAGGTTGGACGAGGCTTCGGCCGGCGCCACGATGTAGTAGGCGGGCAGCGCATATTTGGTATGGGGCAACGAAATGTCGCGAACTGTGGCGCCCGCGGCCTTCAGCATCGCAATGCCCTCGAGCCACAGCGTCTCGATCTCGGCGGGCATGCCGTCCATGCGGTATTCCTTGGGGATGCCGATCACCAGCCCCTTCACGCCGCGCTCGACGGCCGCCGCGAAGTCGGGCACCGCCAGTTCGGCGCTGGTCGAATCCTTGGCGTCGAACCCGGCCATCGAGCCCAGCATGATCGCCGCGTCTTCGACGGTGCGGGCGATCGGCCCGGCCTGGTCGAGCGAGGAGGCGAACGCCACGACGCCCCAGCGCGAGCAGCGGCCATAGGTCGGCTTGATGCCGACCGTGCCGGTCAGCGCCGCCGGCTGGCGGATCGAGCCGCCGGTATCGGTGGCCGTTGCGGCAGCACAGAGCCAGGCAGACACCGAGGCGGCGGAGCCGCCCGACGAGCCGCCGGGAACCAGCTGCGCATTGGAGCCCGCGGCACGCCACGGATTGATCACCGGGCCGTAATACGAGGTCTCGTTGGACGAGCCCATGGCGAACTCGTCCATGTTGAGTTTGCCCAGCATCACCGCGCCGTCGCGCCAGAGATTGGCCGTCACGCTCGACTCGTATTCGGGCTTGAAGCCATCGAGAATGCGGCTCGCCGCCTGGGTGTGGACGCCCTTGGTGGCAAACAGGTCCTTGATACCGAGCGGAATGCCCTCGAGCGGGCCGCCCTGCCCGGCCGCGAGCTTGGCATCGCTGGCCTTGGCCATCTGCCGCGCCTGGTCGGCTGTCACCGCCACATAGGCGTTGAGCTTGGGATTGCCCACCTCGATGGCCCCCAGATAGGCGTCGGTCAGCTCGGCGGAGGAAAAGCTCTTGCCGGTCAGCCCCTTGCGGGCATCGGCAAGCGTCAGCTTGGTCAGGTCGGTCAACGGCACAACATCTCGTTGGAGGGTTTGAGCCTGAGTACCGTCCTTCCGCCCCTGCTGCAACTAGGCGGTGGCCCCCGCCGTCAGTTGCAGCTCGTAAAACCGCGACCATTCGCTGTCGGGGTAGTCGAAGAACGCCCCGCGCTGCGTAAATCCGGTGTTTTCGTACAGCCGGAAGGCGCCTTCGAAGCCCGGCCCCTCGCCGGTCTCGAGCAACAGCGTCCGGACGCCCTTCTGCCGGGCGAGATCGATGATCGCGCCCAAGAGCGCCGATCCGACCCGCTGGCCGCGCACTTCGGGCCGCGTGTACATGCGCTTAACCTCGGCCAACCCGTCGTCGGCCAGTTTCAGGGCGCCGCAACCCACGGCGCGGCCGGTCTCTTCGCGGGCGACGAACACGGTCGTATCGGCGCCGGCCATCTGCTCGACGGTCATCTTGAACTGAAATTCGAGCGGCGACAGCGGTAGCAGATGCGCATTCAGCGCCTCGACCAACTCGCGCAGATCGTCCTGCAGCGGCGTCTCGACGGCAATCGTGACAGCCATGTCTACTCGATGACTTTGGGGACCATGAAGAAATTGTCCTCGGTCAGCGGCGCGTTGGCAACGATCCGCTCGGGATACCCGCCATCGGTGACCTTGTCCTCGCGGCGGCGGAGCGCCATCGGGGTCACCGAAGTCATCGGCACGACGCCCGCGACGTCGACTTCACCCAGCTGCTCGATGAAGCCGAGGATGGCGTTGAGCTCGCCCTGGTACTTTTCGACCTCGTTCTCCTCGATGCGGATGCGGGCGAGGCGACCAATGCGTTTGACGGTCTGGGCGTCGACGGACATGCGAAGAAAACTCCTGTTGCCGGCGTTCTAGCAACACCAGGGGTCAAACCTCAAGGGCAAGCCCGGGCTCGAGCGACACCAGCCCGGCCCCGTCGAGATGTTCGGACAGCTCCTCGATCGCCGTGTCGAGCGTCTGCTCGTCGGCCGCCAGCGCAATCAGCCGCGGCCGGGCCACATCGAGCAGCACGGTGGCCTCGGCAACCAACAAGTCGCGGCCCGAGGTCAGGACAATCACGGCCCCGTCGGCCCAGCGCCCAAAGCGCGGCGCCTCGCCGGAACCCAGAATCACGAGCGGCGGTTCGCCCGGCGCCGAAATCAGCACCGAGCCGGGAGCAATCCGGAGCACCTCGATCGGCGGCAGCTCGTCGATGCCGCGCACCGCCGGCCGCGGACGCCATGTGGTCACGTCGACCAGCGGCAATGCCGGGTCCGCGAGCCCGACGATCTTGTCGGCTCCGGCCAGCAATTCGCCCCGATCGACGCCCGCGGGCGCAGCATCGGCATCGACGACGACGATCTCGCCGCCGATATACACCCGCAGCGCCGTGCCGCCGAACCAGGTCAGTTTCATCGATTCCTTGCCTCCACGCCCCGCGACAGGTAGCCAAATCCGATGCACGACAACAGCGCCATGACCGGCCTCCCCCCATCCGGCAAGCTTCTGGGCCTCGATCTGGGCACCAAGACCATCGGCGTCGCGATCTCGGACGGCATGCGCTACTCCGCGACGCCGCTCGAAACCATCCAGCGCACCAAATTCACGGCCGACGCGGCCCGGCTGCTGGAGCTCATCGTCGAAAACGACGCCGTCGCCTTCGTCATCGGGCTGCCGCTCAACATGGATGGCTCGGAAGGCCCGCGGGTGCAGTCGACCCGCGCCTTCGCCCGCAATCTTTCGCAGAAAACGCCACTACCCATGCTGTTCTGGGACGAGCGCCTCTCGACCAGCGCGGTGACCCGCATGCTGATTGAGGCCGACACCCGCCGCGACAAGCGGGCCGAGGTCGTCGACAAGCTCGCGGCGTCTTACATCCTGCAGGGCTTCCTCGACCGGCTAAGGATAAACCCGTGAGCCGACTTGCCCCCATCGGTCGCGCCGGGCTATGCCGCCGCAACATCAAGGACTGAGCGGCATGACGAGCGCCTCCACAGGTCAGACCCCCGCTGCCGGCCCGCCGGCCCGCCTGCCCTTTCCTCACCGCAATCTGTTGGGGATTTCGCACCTCAACCAATACGAAATCCTCGATCTGCTCGACCGCGCCGAGGCCATGATCCCCATCTCGCACCAGGCCCGCAAGACGCTCTCGACGCTGAGCGGCAAGACTCAGATCAACCTGTTCTTCGAGCCCTCGACCCGCACCCAGGCCAGCTTCGAGATCGCCGGCAAGCGGCTCGGCGCCCAGGTCACCAACATGTCGGTCAAGACCTCGTCGGTGACCAAGGGCGAGACGCTGGTCGACACCGCGGCGACTCTCAACGCCATGCAGCCCGACGTAATTATCGTCCGTCATCCGGCCGCGGGCGCTGTCGAACTCCTCAGCCAGAAGGTCGGCTGCGCGGTGATCAACGCCGGCGACGGCGCGCACGAACACCCGACCCAGGCCCTGCTCGACGCCCTGACCATCCGCCAGCACAAGGGCCGGCTCGCCGGCCTCACGGTCGCCATCTGCGGCGACATCGCCAATTCGCGCGTTGCCCGCTCCAACTTGCTGTTGCTGGGCGCCATGCAGGTACGGACCCGCGTCATCGCGCCGCGAACGTTGCTCCCAAAGGGCATCGACGCACTGACCAGCGAGATCTTCACCGACATGCGCGAGGGCCTCAAGGGCGTCGACGTGGTGATGATGCTGCGCCTCCAGCACGAGCGCGCCGCCGGCCGGCTGATCCCCTCGGTGCGCGAGTACTACCGCTTCTACGGGCTCGATGCCGACAAACTGGCGCTCGCCAAATCCGACGCCATCGTCATGCATCCCGGCCCCATGAACCGCGGTGTCGAGATCGACCCGGCGATCGCCGATGGGCCCCGCTCGGTGATCACCCACCAGGTCGAAATGGGCGTTGCCGTCCGCATGGCCGTGCTCGACGCGCTGCTCGCCGAGCCCTTGCAGGTGACCGCATGACGCCGCCGATCGTCATCGCCAACGCCCGGATCGTCGATCCGGCCACCAATACCGACCGCCTCGGAGCGGTGCTCATTGCCGACGGCAAGTTCGAGGGTCTCGCCGAAGGCGCGCCGCAGGGCGTCCCCGATGGCGCGACGCTGATCGATGCCAAGGGCCTCGTCGTCGCGCCAGGACTCATCGACATGCGCGTCTTCACCGGCGAGCCCGGCCATGAGTATCGCGAAACGCTGGCGACCGCCGGCGACGCGGCGGCCGCCGGTGGCGTCACCAGTTTTGTCCTGATGCCCGATAGCGATCCGGCGGTCGACGACGGCGCCATCGTCGACTTCATCATCCGCCGGGCAGCCGCGACCTCGAAGGTCAACATCCTGCCGGCCGCCGCCATCACCAAGGGCCTCCGCGGCCAGGAGATCACCGAGTTCGGCCTGCTCAAGGAAGCCGGCGCTGCCTGCCTCGCCGACGGCCGCCAGTCGATCCAGTCGGCCGGGCTGCTGCGCGCGGCGATGAGCTACGCGGCGAACTTCGACATGACCATCGTCCATCACGTTGCAGACGCCTCGCTGGTCGGTGACGGCGTCATGAACGAGAGCACACTCGCCACCGTGTCGGGCCTCCGCGGTATCCCGCTCGAAGCCGAGACCATCCCGCTCGCCCGCGACCTGCAGCTCGCGGCGCTGACCGGCGTGCGCTACCACGCCGCGCAGCTGTCGACCGCGGTCTCGGCCGAGCTGATGACGGCCGCCAAGCGCCGCTCCGGCGGGCTGTCGGCGGGAATCTCGATCAACAACCTCGCGCTCAACGAAAACGACGTCGCGCCCTACCGCACGTTCTTCAAGCTCAGTCCGCCGCTCCGCTCGGAAGACGACCGGCAGGCGATGATCGAGGCGCTGAAGTCCGGCGCCATCGACGTCATCCACTCGGGCCACGACCCGCAGGACAGCGAGGTCAAGCGCCAGCCCTTCGCCGAGGCCTCCGAAGGCGCCATCGGCCTCGAGACGCTGCTAGCCGCGGCGCTGCGGCTGGTGCATTCGGGCGATGTGTCGCTGATGGCGGTGCTGCGCGCCATGACGTTCCGGCCGGCCGAAATCCTCGGCCTCGCCGCCGGCCGGCTGGTGGTCGGCGCGCCCGCCGACATGATCATCTTCGATCCCGAATTTCCGTGGGTGGTGTCGGAAAAGGACATCGTCTCGCGCTCGCACAACACCTCGTTCGAGGGTGCGCGGCTGCAGGGCGCGGTGATGCAAACCTTCGTTGCAGGCGCCTCCGTCTTCCGCCATGCTCAGTGGCCGGAGGGGGGCGCATGATCCCGTACGTACTCGCTGCCATCATCAGCTATCTCTTGGGTTCGATCCCGTTCGGCCTCCTGATCACGCAAGCGGCTGGCCTCGGCGATGTGCGCAAGATCGGCTCTGGCAATATCGGCGCCACCAACGTGCTCCGCACCGGCCGCCGCGAACTCGCCGCGCTTACCCTGGTGCTCGACGCGGCCAAGGGCTTTGCCGCCGTGCTGATCGCCCGCTATTTCTGGGGCGGCGACACGATCTTCATCGCGGCAATCGCGGTCTTTCTCGGCCACTGTTTCCCGGTCTGGCTCGGGTTCAAGGGCGGCAAGGGCGTCGCGACCTTCATCGGCGTACTGCTTGGCCTCGCCTGGCCGGTGGGTCTGATCTTCTGCGGCGTCTGGCTGCTGCTGGCGCTGACCCAGAAAATGTCGTCGCTGTCTGCCATCACCGCGGCCATCACCTCGCCGCTCTTCGCCTACGCCGTGTGGCTTTGGGGCTTTCCCATCGACGGCAGTAAGCTCGCGGCGACCGACGGGCTGCTGGCGCTGCTCCTCGTCTACAACCACCGCGCCAATATCGGGCGCATCCTCAGGGGCACCGAGCCGAAGATCGGTTCGGAAAAGAAAGCCACCGAGCCCGGCTGATGGCGCGGGCGGCGGGTACCCCACTCACGCCGTCCCAAAAGATCGCCTGGCTACGCCTCATCCGCACCGACAATGTCGGTCCGGTGACCTTCCGCCAGTTGCTCAACCGCACCGGCTCGGCCGAGGCCGCCATTGCCGATCTGCCGCGGCTGTCGAGCCGCGTCGGCATCGGCACCCGGGTGCCGACGGTCACTGAGGCGGAAGACGAGATCGCAGGGCTCGAGAGACTGGGCGGGCGACTCGTCGCCTCGGGAGAGCCCGACTATCCGCCCTTGCTGCCCTACATTTCCGCCGCCCCGCCGCTGCTCTCTGTGCTGGGCGGCGACGGCCTCGACCTCAGGCGCAGTGTCGCCATTGTCGGCGCCCGCAATGCCTCGAGCGCCGGCCAGAGGATGACGGCGCTGCTCGCAGCAGATCTCGGCGCCGGCGGCTACACCATCGTCTCGGGCCTCGCGCGGGGGCATCGACACGGCGGCGCACCGCGCCTCGCTGGGCACCGGCACGGTCGCCGTGCTCGCCGGCGGCATGGACCAGATCTACCCCGAGGAAAACCTCCCGCTCGCCCGCGCCATCATCGAGAATGGCGGCATGCTGCTCACCGAAATGCCGCTCGGCTGGCAGCCGCGGGCGCAGGATTTTCCCCGGCGCAACCGCCTCGTCGCCGGCCTGTCGCTCGGGGTGGTGGTGGTCGAGGCGGCCAAGCGCTCCGGCTCGCTGATTACGGCGCGTCTCGCGTTGGAACAGAACCGCGAGGTGTTCGCTGTCCCCGGCTCGCCCCTCGATCCGCGGGCCGAAGGCGGCAATCACCTGATCCAGCAGGGCGCGAGGCTCGTGACCTCCGCCGCCGACATCATTGACAGCCTGAGCGAAGCCGATCCGTCGCGGACGACGCTGCTCGAGCCCGATTGGGAACCCGATTTCGAGGTGACAGCAGTGGCCGACGACGAGCCGGGCAACGATGCCCGCTCCCGGCTGATCGAAGCCCTCAGTCCCGCGCCGACGCAGGTCGACGTGCTCATCGATACCACCGGGCTCGCGGCCTCGGTGGTGCAGACGCTCTTGCTGGAGCTAGACCTCGCCGGACGGATCGAGTGGTCGAGCGGCCAGCTCGTCGCGCTGCGCTCCTGACCGGTCGCGCCAGAGCAACAGTGCCGCAAACCCGAGCCAGCTGACCAGCAGCGGCAGCGCGTAGCTCCAGCCCTCCGGCGTCAGGAAGCGCGGCAGGATGTCGTCGAAGAACGGCGCGGCGCTGCGGCTGTCGGCGAGCATTTCGGTGCTGGCGCAAATGCCCGAGATCACGACGCTCGCGACCGCGAGCACCGCGATGCCGGCCCGTGCGGCGAACGTGCGGGGCTCGAGGAAAGCCAGCGGCAGGCAGGCCAGCGGTAGCATCGAGACGAGGTGGCGAGGCCCCGTTGACGAGCCGCCATCCCAGTAGAAATAGCTCGAGTTGATCAGCAGCGAGGCGATGATCGTGCCGGCGATGACGATCGCGACATCGC
>JANXSI010000614.1 GCA_025352765.1 Devosia sp.
GCGGCGGTGAGGCCGAGCGGCACGCCGATGCCGATGCCGACGCCGACGGCGATCAGCGCCACGGCGATCGAGGTACGGGCGCCGACGAGGATCATCGAGAACACGTCGCGGCCGTACTGGTCGGTGCCGAACCAGTGGGCAAGGCTCAGGCCCTTGAGCTTGTTGGGAATGTCCTGCGTCGCATAGCCGTAAGGCGTCCAGACGAAGGAGACGAGGGCGACGAGGAGAAAGAGCGCGGTGATCGCGGCGCCGGCGAGAAAGCTCGGCGAGCGGAGCGCGGCGGTCAGCAGCGTGCCGCGGGGGAGGGTCGGGCTGGCGATGGCGGGGAGGGTCATGCGCGCCGCCTCAGCCGCGGGTCGACCACGAGATAGCTCAGATCGACGAGGAAGTTGACGAGGATCACGGCGAACACCAGCAGCATGACGACGGATTTGACGACGATCAGGTCGCGCTGGGTGATGCCCTGGAACACCAGCCGGCCGAGGCCGGGGAGGAAGAAGACGTTCTCGATGATGATGCCGCCGGCGAGGAGGAAGGCGAACTGCAGCCCGACGATGGTCAAGACCGGGATCAGGGCGTTGCGGACGGCGTGGCGCCAGAGGGTCGCGGCGCGGCTGAGGCCGCGCGCGCGGGCGGTGCGGATGTAGTCTTCCTCGAGCGTGTCGAGCAGCGCCGAGCGCATGACGCGGGCAAGGATCGAGGCCTGCGGCAGGGCGAGCGCGATCGAGGGCAGGATCAAGGCACGGAGGCCCTGCCAGAAGCCCTTGTCCCAGCCGGGGAAGCCGCCAGCCGAGAACCAGTGGAGCGTTACGGCAAAGATGTAGACGAGGATGATGGCGAACCAGAAGTTGGGCACGGCGACGCCGAACTGGGTGATGGCCGAGACGGCGAAATCGGTCTTCGAATTGCGCCGGGCGGCGGCGAGGATGCCGGCGGGGAAGGCGATGATGAGGGTCAGCGCCAGCGACAGGCCGGCGAGCGGCAGCGAGACGCCGATGCGCTGGACGATGAGTTCGGCGACGGGGACGCGATAGGTGTAGCTGGTGCCGAAATCGCCATGCAGCATGCCCAGCATCCAGCTGAAATAGCGCATCAGCGGTGGCGCATCGAGGCCGAGCTGGGCCCGCAGTGCCGCGAGGGTGTCGGGCTGCGCATTCATGCCGAGGATGAACTGCGCCGGGTCGCCCGGCAGCACTTCCATGATGAGGAAGATGGCGATGCTGGCAACGATCAGGCTGAGCAGGACCGAGGCGACGCGGCCGGCGAGATAGGTGGTCATGGGGTTAGTGGACTGACCGTGAGGAATTGTGCAAGTGGCCCACCCCTCATCCGGCGCTGCGCGCCACCTTCTCCCACAAGGGGAGAAGGGGCCCGACTGCGATGCCTGAGATAGTCGCCTTCTCCCCTTGTGGGAGAAGGTGCCCGAAGGGCGGATGAGGGGTGGGCCATTGGCATCGAGTCCAGTCGCGCCCCCTCCACCGCCTTTCGGCGGTCCCCCTCCCCCGCTACGCAGGGGAGGAGCGCCGACTGAGCGCTTCGCGTCACTGCGCCCAAGAGAGAGCGCTGAGGTCCGTGGTGGGCTGCGGGGCGTTGAGCCAGAGGCCCTGGACGTCCTTGGCGGCGACGGTGATGTTGGGCAGTTCGAACAGGTAGCCGACGACGTAATCGTTGGCCAGGAGCTTCTGGATGTCCTGCTTGATCGCGATCTGCTTGGCCGGGTCGGTCGCGGCGTTGAGATCGGCCACCAGCTTGTTGAGGCCGTCGGCCTTGTAGTTGGGATAGTAGCCGGGCTTGCCGAAGGCGGCGAAGTCGTTGGCCTCGACGTGGCTGACCATGGTCAGGTCGTAGTCGTAAGCGCCCTGGAAGACGTTGGCGATCCAGTCGGCCCATTCGACGTTGACGACGTTCACCTTGACGCCGACTTCGGCGAGTTCCTGCTGGATGATCGGGGCGGCGGAGCGGGCGTAGGCGGCCGGCGGCACCTTGAAGGTCAGCGTCAAATCCTTGACGCCGGCTTCGGCGAGGAGGGCCTTGGACTTGGCAGGGTCATAGGCCGAGACGCTCGTCAGATCGATATAGGCCGGATCGCCCGGCGGATAGAAGCTGCCGATCGGGGTGCCATAGCCGAACTGCGAGCCGTCGATGATCGCCTTGCGGTCGAGGGCGCGCGAGATGGCTTCGCGGACCTTGACGTTGTCGAGCGGCGGGCGGGCATTGTTGTAGGCGAGGATGGTTTCGCCCTGGGTCGAGCCAACGAGCACCTGGAAGCGCGGGTCGGCCTTGAACTGCTCGAGCAGTTCGGGGGCGGGGAAGGCGGAGAAGACGTCGACGTCGCCGGCCTGGACGGCGCTGCTGGCGGCGGTCGGATCGGAGATGAACTTGAACGTCACCTTGTCGAGCGCGGGCTTGGTGCCGGTGAAGTTGGGGTTGGGGACGAGGGTGATGTGGTCGGCCTTGACCCATTCGCTGACGATGTAGGGACCGGTGCCGATCGGGTTGGTGACGTTGGTCTCGGCGGTCTTTTGCGAGACGATCACGGCGTCGCCCCAGCCGAGGTTGTAGGGCAGGTCGCCCTGAGGCTGGCTGAGGGTGATCTTGACGGTCGCGGGGTCGACGACATCGACCGAGGCGATGGCGGCGAACAGCTGCTTCTGCGCGCTCTTTGAATCAGCGGCGCGGTCGCGATCGAGCGTCCACTTGACGTCGTCGGCGGTGAACGGGGTGCCGTCCGAGAACTTCACGCCGGTCTTGAGGTGGAAGGTATAGACGAGCCCGTCGGGCGAAATGTCCCAGCTGGTCGCGAGGTCGGGCTGCACGGCGCCGTCCTTGTCGATCTTGGTCAGGCCGTTGAAAATGTTGAGGTCGGTGACGGTGCGGATG
>JANXSI010000616.1 GCA_025352765.1 Devosia sp.
GCAAGCTCGTCGACACCTGCGACCCCAAGGTCGAGACCTCGCGCTCGATGGCCGAAAAGATGATCGGCGGCAGTCTGAAGACGATCCAGAAGGCCGAGGGCCGGACGATGGGGGCCGAAAAGTTCGTGGTCACCGAGCTCAGCATGCCGGCGGCCGGGCATTTCGGCACGGCGCTCAAGGACATCAGCTTCCGGGTCCACGCCGGCGAGATCTTCGGCATCGCGGGCGTCGCCGGCAACGGGCAGACCGCGCTGATGCTGGCGCTCAGCGGCGAGACGACGACGCTCGACGACCAGGCGATCCGCATCGACATGGAGCCGATCGGCAAGCTCACCGCCAAGGCTCGGCGCCTCAAGGGGCTGGCGAGCGTGCCCGAGGAGCGCAACGGCCATGCGGCGGTGCCCGATTTCACGCTGAGCGACAATTCGATCCTCACCGGCCGCGACCGGCTGGGGCTGTCGATCTCCGGCATCATCCAGCCGGGCAAGGCGCGGAAGTATACGACCGACGTGATCAATGCGTTCGCGGTCAAGGCCACCGGTTCGGAAGCGACGGCGGGGTCGCTGTCGGGCGGGAACCTGCAGAAATACATCATGGGCCGCGAGATCATGCAGAAGCCCAGTGTGCTGGTGGTGAGCCAGCCGACCTGGGGCGTCGATGCGGGGGCCGCGGCGGCGATCCACCAGGCGCTCGTCGATCTGGCGCAGGCGGGTTCGGCGATCGTGGTGATCAGCCAGGATCTCGATGAGCTGCTGTCGCTGTGCGACACGCTGGCGGTGATCAACGAGGGCAAGCTCAGCCGCGCCATGAAGGTCAGCGAGGCCGACATCGAAGAGATTGGCCTCCTGATGGGCGGCATTCACGGCGACCCGGACGCGACGATCAAGGTGGGGTCTCTCAATGCGGCTTAAGCTCGAAAAACGCCCGGAGCCCAGCCGGCTGATGGTGGTGGTGACGCCGATCGCCTCGGTGCTGCTGACCATGCTGATTGGCGTCATTGTGTTCGACGCGATCGGCATCAATGGCCAGAAGGCGGTGACCGACATCTTCCTCACGCCGCTGCTTGCCTCGTACAAATGGCAGGACGTGGCGGTGAAGGCCGCGCCGCTGATCATCATCGCGCTCGGGCTCTCGATCGGCAACCGGGCCAATGTCTGGAACATCGGCGCCGAAGGGCAGTACATTATCGGCGCGCTCTGCGCGGCCGGCGTCGGCATCGCCGCGGGCGGGGCAGGCGGCGGGTTCGTCATTACGCTGATGCTGCTGGCTGGCATCTTTGGCGGCACGGCGTGGGCGTCGATCCCGGCGGTGCTGAGGACCCGGCTGTCGGTCAACGAGATCCTCTCGAGCCTGATGCTCACCTATGTCGCGCTGCAGGTCTTGAGCTATCTGGTGGGCGGCCCGTGGAAGGACCCCAATGGCCGCAACTTCCCGGCGACGGCGCCGTTGACGGCGGACCAGTCGCTGCCGCTGCTGTTTCCCGGAACGACGGTCCATCTCGGGATCGCCTTCGCGTTGATCCTGCCGTTCGTGTTCTGGGCGGTGATGGCGCGCTCGGTGTTCGGCTACCAGATCCGGGTGGTGGGTAGCGCGCCGCACGCAGCGAGGCATGGCGGCTTCGACAGCAAGCAGACGATCTGGCTCGCCATGCTGATCGGCGGCGGTATGGCCGGGCTCGCCGGGGCGCTCGAATTCACCGGGTCGCTCAAGGCGCTCAACCTCGGCTTTCCGTCGGGCTACGGCTTTACGGCGATCATCGTGTCGTTCCTCGGGCGGCTGCATCCGATCGGGGTGCTGATCGCCGGCATCGTGCTCGCGGTCACCTATGTGGGCGGCCAGATGGCGCAGACCTCGGTGCATATCCCGAACGCGACGGCGGGTATTTTCCAGGCCATGATGCTGTTCTTCATCCTCGCCAGCGACGTGTTCATCCGTTATCGGCTGAAGATCGTTTGGGCGCCCAAGGCGGCGCCGACGATGGTTGCGAGGGAATAGCCATGAGCATCGAATTCCTGATCGCCGCGATCGTTACCGTCGTCGGGCTCGCAACCCCGATCCTATTGGCCGGTCTGGGCGAACTGGTTACCGAAAAGAGCGGTGTTCTGAACCTTGGCGTCGAGGGCATGATGCTGATCGGCGCCATCGCCGGGTTCGCCGCCACGGTGGCGACCGGTAACCCATGGCTCGGGGTGATCGCGGCCGCGGCGGGCGGGGCGCTGGCGTCGCTGATCTTCGGGTTCTTCGTCCTGACGCTCAATTCCAACCAGGTTGCGACGGGCCTTGCCCTGACCATCTTCGGCACCGGCCTCAGTTCGCTGCTGGGCCTCGGCTACACCGGGCGGATCGTCGCGCAGTTCGCCTCGCCGTTTCCGGTGGAACTGGCGAAGCACCCGATCGGGCAACTGGTGTTCGGGCACAGCCCGGTGGTGTATTTCTCTATCCTGATGGTGGTGCTGGTCGCCTGGTTCCTCAAGTCGACGCGTGCCGGATTGATCCTGCGGGCCGTCGGCGAGAACGATCTTTCAGCCCATTCGATCGGCTATTCGGTGATCGGTGTGCGCTACGCTGCGGTGGCCTTCGGCGGCGCCATGGCGGGGATCGGCGGGGCATATTTCTCGCTGGTGATCACCCCAATGTGGGCCGAGAAGATGACCGCCGGCCGCGGCTGGATCGCGCTGGCGCTGGTGGTGTTCGCCGGCTGGCGCGCCGGGCGGCTGCTGGCGGGCGCGTATTTCTTCGGTATTCTCATGGCGCTCGAGCTCTACGCCAAGGCCTCAGGCTTTTCGATCCTGCCATCACAGTTCTGGGCCGCAATGCCCTACATCATGACCGTTGTCGTTCTCGCCATCATCTCGTCGCGCGAGACTGGCGGCGGCAACGCTCCGGCCTGCCTCGGCAGACCCTTCCTTCCCGCCAACTAGAAACGAAACAGGAGACGTCCATTGGCTAAACTCACTCGCCGTAACTTCATGCAGGCTGCCGGCGCAGCCGCCACCCTGCCACTGCTGGGCACGCCCGCTCTCGCGGCCGACAAGCTCAAGGTCGGCTTCATCTTCCTCGGCCCGATCGGCGATTTCGGCTGGACCTGGGCCCACAACAAGGGCCGGCTGGCCATGGAATCGGCGCTCGGCGACAAGGTCGAGTCGATCTATGTCGAGAACGTTGCCGAAGACGCCAGCGCCATCCCGCTGATCAGCGACCTCGCCAACCAGGGCTGCAAGCTGATCTTCACGACGTCGTACGGCTATATGGACCAGACGCTGGAAGTCGCGGCGAAGTTCCCGGATGTCAAGTTCGAGCACTGCACCGGCTTCAAGCGCGCGGACAACGTCTCGACCTACAACAGCAAGTTCCACGAAGGCCGCGCCGTGCTCGGCACCATCGCGGGCATGATGAGCAAGTCGGGCAAGCTCGGCTATCTCGGCTCCTACAAGGTCCCCGAAGTGGTGCTGGGCGTCAACGCGTTCACGCTTTCGGCGCAGAAGAAGAACCCCGCCGCGACCGTCAAGCTCGTGATGATCGACAGCTGGTACGATCCCCCGAAGGAGGCCGCCGCCACCGAGACCATGATCAACCTCGGCGCCGACATCATCACCACCCACACCGACTCGCCCGGACCGCTGCAGATCCTCGAGCAGAAGGGCCTCTTCGGCTTCGGCCAGGGCGCCGACATGAGCCAGTTCGCGCCGCACGCGCACCTCACCGCGATCGAGGACATCTGGGGCCCGTACTACACCGAGCGGGCCCAGGCGGTGATCGACGGCAGCTGGAAGTCGACGGACACCTGGGACGGCTTCAAGGAAGGCACCGTCGTCATCTCGCCCTACAACGCCAGCGTTCCGGCGGACGTCAAGGCTGAGGCCGACAAGATCCAGGCGGGCTACAAGGACGGCTCGTTCGACATCTTCACCGGCCCGATCTACGACACCGAGGGCACGCTCAAGGTCAAGGAAGGCGAGCATATCGCGATCGGCGACCTGGCGACCATGGACTGGTTCGTCAAGGGCGTCGAAACCGCAGCGTAAGCGGAGTGTTTGGGGGGCGGGCCGGTGGTCCGCTCCTCGACTTAAGGGCGTGGCCCACCCCTCATCCGGCCTTCGGCCACCTTCTCCAGGGGGAGAAGGCGACCACACCGAACCTTCGGCTCTATTGCCTTCTCCCCTTGTGGGAGAAGGTGCCCAGCGGGCGGATGAGGGGTGGGCAGTCTGCGCCAAAGGGTGCAGTCGCACCGGAAACGTGTCGACCTGACGTGCGGGGAAATGAATGCCTGATTATGCGATCCTGTGGGAGTGGCTGTCGTTTGCCGTCAGGTGGACGCATGTGATCACGGCCATCGCCTGGATCGGATCGTCGTTCTATTTTATCGCGCTCGACCTCGGCCTGCGAAAGACGCCGAGTCTGCCGCCCTTGGCGCATGGCGAGGAGTGGCAGGTGCATGGCGGCGGCTTCTATCACATCCAGAAATATCTGGTGGCGCCGGACTTTCTGCCCGAGCACCTGACCTGGTTCAAATGGGAAGCCTATTTCACCTGGCTCAGCGGCTTCGTGCTGCTGGTGGTGGTCTACTATTTCGGCGCCGATTTGTTCCTCATCGACAAGCATGTACTCGACGTGCCGGCCTGGGCGGGGATCCTGATTTCGCTCGGCTCGATCGTTGCCGGCTGGCTGATCTACGACCAGCTCTGCAAATCGCCGATCGGGCAATCGACCGGTGGGTTGATGGTGGCGCTGTTTGTGGTGCTGACGGCGGCCGCCTATGGCTACACGCTGCTGTTTTCGGGGCGCGCGGCGATGCTGCACATGGGCGCGTTTACTGCGACCATCATGGCGGCGAACGTTGCGATGATCATCATTCCCAACCAGCGGATCGTCGTTGCCGACCTCAAGGCCGGCCGGGTGCCCGACGCCAAGTATGGCAAGATCGCCAAGCAGCGCTCGCTTCATAACAACTACCTGACGCTGCCGGTGATCTTCTTCATGCTCTCGAGCCACTACCCGCTGGCGTTCGCGACGCAGTGGAACTGGCTGATCGCGTCGCTGATCTTCCT
>JANXSI010000182.1 GCA_025352765.1 Devosia sp.
ACTCGAAGCGGAACCAGACGTAGATCAGGATCGCACCCAGAGCGACCAGCACGGCGATCACGCCGTTGCGGGCCAATTCGCCCGACACCTGCGGGCCGACGGTCTCGGTGCGGCGGATCTCGTACTTTTCGGCACCCAGCGCATCACGCACCTTGTTGACGGCGGTCTGCTGCGCCTGGTCGCCGCCGGCCTGCTGCTCGATGCGGACCAGCACGTCCTTGTCGGTCCCGAACCCCTGCACCTGGACGTCGCCCAGGCTCAGCGTGTCGAGCACTTCGCGGATGTGGGACGGATTGGCCTCGCCGTCGCCGACATATTGCAGCTCGATGGCCGAGCCGCCCTTGAAGTCGATGCCGAGGTTAAAACCCTTGAACACGGCCGAGCCGATCGACACCACGGTCAGCACCAGCGAGATGATGATGACGTAGCGGCTGAGCTGCATGAAGTGGATCGTGGTGCCGTCCGGAATGAACCGGAACACCTGGATCTTGAGCTTCTTGGGCCGCCGCACGCGGAACCACAGCCCGACGAAATAGAGCGTCACGGTGTAGGCGGTGAACAGTGAGGTCAAAATGCCGAGACCAAGCGTGACGGCAAAGCCCTGCACCGGCCCGGAGCCCAGGAAGTAGAGGACGATGGCCGCGATCAGCTGCGTCAGATGGCTGTCGATGATCGTGCCCCAGGCGCGCTTGAAGCCGGCATCGATGGCCGCAAGGATCGACTTTCCCGACGCCAGTTCTTCGCGAATGCGCTCGTAGATCAGGACGTTGGCGTCGACCGCCATACCGAGCGTCAGCACCATGCCGGCGATCCCGGGGAGCGTCAGCGTCGAGCCGAGCAGCGACAGCGAGGCGACGATCAGGATGATGTTGAGGACCAGCGAGATGTCGGCGAAGAGGCCGAAGAGCCCGTAGGCGACCACCATGAAGGTGACGACGAGGAGCGCCGCAACCACACCGGCCGTGAGACCCGACTTGATCGAGTCGGCACCAAGGCTCGGTCCGACCGAGCGTTCTTCGGCAACGTCGAGCGTCGCCGGCAGCGCGCCGGCGCGCAGCAGCACGGCGAGGTCGTTGGCCGACGACGGGGTGAAGTTACCGGTGATCTGGCCCGAGCCGCCGGTGATCGGCTGCTGGATGGTCGGGGCGGTGATCACCTGATTGTCGAGGACGATGGCAAAGCGCTTCTGCACGTTCTTGGCGGTGATTTCGCCGAAGACGATGGCGCCGTGCGTGTTGAAGCTGAAGCTCACCACTGACCGGCCGGTCTGCTGGTCGAATCCGGGCTGGGCGTTGGTCAGGTCTTCGCCGCCGAGCTCGACGTTCTCGTTGAGCAGTTCCTTGCCGCCATCGGCGCTCGGAACGATGTAGTAGCCCGAAGGCGTGCCCTGGGCTTCGGCCTGCGCCGCCGTCATGGTCGGATGGACCAGGTGGAATTCGAGACGGGCGGTCTTGGAGACCAGCTCCTTGAGGCGCTGCGAGTCGTTGAAGCCCGGAACCTGCACCAGCACACGGTCGGTGCCCTGGCGCTGGATGGTCGGCTCGGTGGTACCGACTTCGTCGACGCGCTTGCGGATGACTTCGATCGACTGCGCGACCAAAGAACTCATGCGATCGTTGATGCCGGCTTCCGTCAGCTTGACCGTGATCTTGCCGTCCGGGGTTTCGGCGAAAGCCAGTTCCTGCGAGCCACCGACGCCAAAGACGCCGGTCGGCTGCAGCTTCTGCAGCGCCGCCTGTGCCGCAGCTTTCTGCGTGGCGTCGGTCAGCTCGATGGTGATGCCGTCGGCATCGGTCGTGATGATATTGCCGATGCCGTTCTCGCTCGCAAGGATCGTGCGGGCGTCGCGGCGCAGCGTCGTCAGCCGGCTGGTGACGACGGAATCCTTGTTGACCTGCAGCAGCAGATACGAGCCACCCTGCAGGTCGAGGCCGAGCGTCATGCCCTGATGCGGCAGCCAGCCCGGCCAGGTCGCGGTGACCTCTTTGGAGAAGAAATTGGGGATCGCAAAGACGATGCCCAGCACGGCGACGAGAAGGATGATCGCGGTGCGGAGCGGCGAGAACTGCAGCATACTAGAATTCGTCCTTACGATGCCCGGGGTGGCAGAGTTGAAAGGCCTCAGGCCTTGTTGTCGTTGACCGGATTGGCCCGCGAGCGCACGTCGGCAATCATGCCGCGCACCAGCTTGACGCGAACGCCCTGGCTGATTTCGACCTCGAGATCTTCGCCATCGACGGCCTTGGTGACCTTGCCGATGATCCCGCCGGTGGTGACCACGGTGTCGCCACGCGCGATCTTTGACAGCATTTCACGCTGCGCCGCGGCACGCTTCTGCTGCGGCCGGAAGATCAGCAGGTAGAAAATCACAACCAGCAGCAGAATGGGCGCGAACTGGATGAGAAGATCCTGAATCCCCCCGGCACCGGGGGCAGCCGGGGTGACGGTGCTCTGCGCGAGAGCGGCGGTCACGAACATGGTGTACTCCTTGAATGGGTCGTCGGCTTGTCAAAACGCCGCGGGTAATCGCATATAGGCTGCGTTTCCGGCAAGGGAACAACCCATCCGGTCAAAACCGCGCGGACTATATAGCCGCCCCCGAGCGATTGCAAAGCGGTTCAATCCGGCCTTTCCCGCCAATTCGACGCAGGAATTCCCAAAATGTCCGATGAGACACTGACGCAGATCGCCGCGGCGCTCGATCGCATTGCCCAACGCCTCGACGCCATGGCGCCGGCGGGGAGTGTGAGCGGCCCGTTGCTGGGCACGGAGGACGCCTATCACTGGCAGGCAGACGGTGTGCTGCTCCCGGTTCCAAGGGTCGCCCGGGTCCCGTTCGGGCTGCTCAAGGGCATCGACAGCGTCCGCGACACGCTGCTCGCCAATACATTGCAGTTCGCCAAGGGGTTCGGCGCCAACAATGCCCTGCTGTGGGGCGCCCGCGGCATGGGCAAGAGCTCCCTGGTCAAGGCTGTCCACGCCGAGGTGGCCGGACATGCCGACGGACGGCTGATCCTCATCGAGATTTCGCGCGAGGACCTCGAGACGCTGCCGCTCCTGATGCGGAAGATCGCCGGGGAGCCGGCGCGCTTCATCGTGTTCTGCGACGACCTCAGCTTTGACAGCGGCGAGACCAGCTACAAGTCGCTCAAGGCGATCCTCGACGGCGGCCTTGAGGGCCGGCCGGACAACGTGCTGTTCTACGCCACCTCCAACCGCCGCCACATGATGCCGCGCGAGATGATCGACAACGAGCGAGCGACAGCGATCAACCCGGGCGAAGCGATCGAGGAGAAAGTGTCGCTCAGCGACCGCTTCGGGTTGTGGCTCGGGTTCCACAATTGCGACCAGCCGACTTTTCTCGCCATGATCCGCGGCTATTGCGACGCCTATGGCATTGCCATCGACGACGCGACGCTGACGGCACGGGCGATCGAGTGGTCGCAGACGCGCGGAGCGCGATCGGGCCGTGTGGCTATCCAGTTCGT
>JANXSI010000183.1 GCA_025352765.1 Devosia sp.
TCATGGCCGGGCTCTTCGGCCGCGACCTCTACGCCGCCCTGCTGGAGGACGTGATCACCGCAGTGATCGCGCTGCTCGTCGTCTACCTCGCCTAGGGGCCTGTGGACGATTGCTGTCACGGGTCAGGTCGTCGACAGAGTAGCTGGGAGCCGACCAGCATGGTTGCTCCCGCGGCGAAGGTCGCGAACGCCGCAATTCCCGCCCGAACGACCGACGGCTGGTAGGGGATATCGGCCTCCTCATGGTAGAGTTTGGGCACTAGAAGCAAGAACAGGATCAGGCACGATAGGCAGCAGCCGACGAGGCTCGCAAGGGACCCGACATACATCCATTCGGTCACCACGACCAACTGCCCCCTGAGCTGGAAGTTGGTTGCCAGAAGCACGATGGAAACGGCCGTAGTGAACAGGATACGGAACGTGGCGGCGAGTTCCTTAGTGGCTTCCTTGTTGCCGTCCATCATTGGAAATAGCTCCGCACGAGCTTTGACAGGTCCAGTGACCGTGGCGTCCACTGGTGCTGTGCGCGCTTCCGCCTGAACCGTGCGCTGCTGATGGGCGCCTCGTAGTTGGCCGCCTGCCAGGCAGCAGCGGCCTCCACATAGATCTCGGGCAGCCAATCGCTGCCTGTCAGCGCCTCGGCGCAGGTAATGGGACGTCCGCCGCCCAAGTCGATCGAGATGTGATCCACCAGGCGACCTTGGAACTTTTGCAGGGCGTAGGAGAAGAACTGGTCCAGATCCCCGACAACCCACGACACGAGATCTTGCGGCGAATGGAGCCCCGGATACTTGCCGAGGACGCTGGCGATTTCCGAATTGAACGCCTCGCAGACGTAGTTGAGGAAGCCCCCAACTAGGTCGAGCAGCGCCGAGCACTGCTGCCCGTCGGTCTGGAAGCCGTTGCGATGCAGCCCTTGCCTCAATATCCTTGGAGCGTGCTTGCGAACCTCGATACTCAACTCGGCACCGAGCGGCCAAATCATCCGGCTTCCCTCCTTGACGTTGGTCGAGAGATTTTTGCTTAAGTGCAAAGCGAAAACTGCTTGGGAAGAACACCAATGCCCACTTCTTTGCGTCTGACCTAGATCAAGGCCGATAACGCGCGCCAACGCCACAACCTGTGAGTCAGCAACAGGAGTGGACCAATGCGCCTAAAGGACAAAGTCGCCGTCGTCACCGGAGCCGCCTCGGGTATGGGGCTGGCGATCGCACAATTGTTCGTCGCCGAGGGCGCCAAGGTCGTCGCCGCCGACTGGCACGCCGACTCCCTCGCCGCCGCGCTCAACGGCTTGAGCGAAGAACACATCGTCGGCATCACCACCGATGTCGCCAACCAGAGCCAGTGTGAAGCGATGGTCGATCGGGCGGTGCACGAGTTCGGCCGGATCGATATCCTGGTCAACAATGCCGGCGTGATGGACCTGTTCTCCTCGGTTGCCGACGTCGACAACGCGACGTGGCGGCGCGTCTTGGGGGTTAACCTCGACGGCCCGATGTTCGCCATGCGCCACGCGGTGCCCCTAATGCTCAAGCAGGGGCATGGCGCGATCGTCAACATTGCCTCGGTCGCGGCGATGGGCGGCGGTTCGGCCGGCGCCGCCTATACGGCCTCCAAGCACGGCCTGATTGGCCTCACCCAGTCGACGGCGTTCCAGTACGCCAAGCTTGGCCTTCGCTGCAACGCGATAGCCGCCGGCGGCGTCAACACCAACATCATGAGCAGCATCGACGCGACCAAGATCGACCAGGCCGCGCTTGGGCGGCTCGGCCCCTATCACGCCGCCAACCCGGGCATGCTCGATCCGATCGACATCGCCAACGCCACGCTGTTCCTCGCCTCGGACGAAGCGCGCTATGTCAACGGCGTGGTGATGCCCGTCGATATGGGCTGGCGCGCCGCCTGACGGGTGTGCGTCGGCCTTTGCGATTTTCGGTGGAGCGCGGCATACTGCGCTTCATGAACAAGCCTGGCTCAAAGCAAAGCGGCGCGCTGCGGATGCTCCGCGCCCTCGCACTCATCGTGGTCCCGCTGGCGTCACCCGCCGTCGCGGACACCGGCACCAATCTTGGCCTCATCCTTGGAGGCGATGCCGAGATCAAGACCGTGGCCTATGCGTGCGAGAACCATGACCCGGTCACGGTGCAATACGTCAACGCGGCGCCGAACTTTCTCGCCGTGATGCAATTGGCCGGACAGACCGTCGTCCTGGTGAACGTCATCACCGCCTCGGGCGCCAAATACGTCTCGGGCTCCTACGAATGGTGGAACAAGGGCAACACGGCGACGCTGCACGACGTGACCGAGGGACTGGACGCCGCCCCCGTGCTCAGTTGCACCGCAGACACGTTGGCGCCGTGAGTGCAGGCGCGGCGGAGCTCTTTCCGCATATCCGCATCGTCATGGGCATGGTTGTGGGCCTGGGGATCACCCGCCTGCTCACCGGCGTTGCCGGCCTGATCCAGCACCCGTCACGGGCCAAGCTGTCAGCGCTCCATCTGCTCTGGGCCCTTTCGGTGCTCGTCGAGCTGATCCTATTCTGGTGGTGGGAGTTCGCCCTCTACGACATCACCGACTGGTCCTTCGGCATCTTCGCCTTCCTCATCGGCTATGCCGTCACGCTCTTCCTGATGGCGGCCTTGCTCTTCCCCGACCGCATCGACGACTATGCGAGCTACGAGGACTTCTTCCTCCGGCGCCGGCACTGGTTCTTCGCCATCTTCGGGCTGACGTTTCTGTTCGACGTCGTCGACACGCTGATCAAGGGCGAACCCTATTTCGATACGCTGGGGATCGACTACATGGTCCAGATCCCCGTCGGCCTTGTTCTGGCGGGCATCGCGATCTGGACGTCGAACCGCCGCTTCCACCTTGGCCTGGTGATCGCGCATCTGATCTATCAGGCGTGGTGGATCAGCATCCTCTTTTACACGCACACCTGAGCCGCTAAGGTTAGTCCATGCTTCGAGCCACATCCGCCCTCCCCGCCAACCACGGCAAGGCCAAGCCCTTCGACCGGCTGACGCTGAGCCATGACCAGCGACGCATCCGCCGCAAGGTCCTGACCCTGCCCAAGGGCGAAGAGGTGATGGTGGATTTCCCCGACGCCATCACGCTCGAGCATTTCGGCGGACTGCTGCTCGAGGACGGCCGGGTGGTCGAGATCGTCGCCGCGCCCGAACCGCTGTTCGAGGTAACCGGCCGGGGCACCGAGCATCTGAGCCAGCTTGCCTGGCACATCGGCAACCGACACATGTCGGCGCAGATCGAAAAGAAGCGGATCCTCGTGCCGCGCGACCACGTGGCCAAGACCATGCTAGTGGGGCTTGGTGCAGAGGTGCGCGACGTGGTCGAGACGTTCTCGCCCGAGCGCGGCGCCTATCACGAGCACGCAGCCCATTGAGTGTCGCCCTGCAGCGCCTGCTGACCTGGCTGTCACCGGCCTTCCCTGTGGGCAGCTTCGCCTGGTCGCAGGGACTGGAGACAGCGATCGGCGACGGCCGGATCATGGCCGGTGCAGATCTCAGGGAGTGGATTTCCGGCTCGCTCGCGCATGGCGGGATGCGCACCGATGCCATCATTCTGGCCCATGCCTTTCGTCAGCACAGCGATGCCAAGGCACTGGCGGAGCTTGCCGATCTGGCAATTGCCCTCACCGCGGCCTCCGAACGCTCGCTCGAAACGACGCTGACTGGCGAGGCCTTCGCCATCGCCGCGCGGGCGTGGCCGTCGGACGTCTACGCACGGCTTCCCGCGCCCTGCCCTTATCCGGTCGCGGTGGGTGCCATCGGGGCGGCGCAGGGCATCGATCTTCATGACCTTCTGTCTGGCTATCTCACATCTGCCGTGCATACCCAGGTCTCGGTCGCTGTCCGCCTCGTGCCGCTCGGTCAGACGGCGGGGCTGCAGGTGATGGCGGGGCTCGAAGCGGCGGTCGGGGTGCTCGCCGATGCGGCCAGCAGCGCCAGCCTCGATGACATTGGCGGCATCGCCTACGCCGCCGACATCGCCCAGATGCGGCACGAGACCATTGGCGTCAGGGTGTTCCGCTCATGAACATGGTGGTCGGCGCATTGACCTTCGTGCCGCTGCTAACGGTGGCGTTCGCGCATTTGCTTTGGGCGCTCGGCAGTTCCTGGCCGATCCGCGACCAGATGCTGCTGGCGCAAACCGTTGTCGGCACGCCCGGCATCACCCGCATGCCCAACCGGATGCTCACTTTCGTCATTTCGCTGCTGCTGCTGGCGGCAGGCATCGTCGCCCTGTCGCTCGCCGATCACGCGAGCGGCGGGATCGGGCTGACGCTCGCCGGAGCAGTACTGGCACTGGCCTTTCTGGCCCGAGGCGTTCTAGGCTACACTGCCGGCTGGCGCGCCAGGCACCCGGTCGAGCCGTTCGCCACGCTCGACCGCAAGAACTACTCCCCGCTCTGCCTCTGGATTGGAGCGGGATTCCTGATCCTCGTCGGAATGAGGTTGCTATGAAATCGCTCAACGGTCCCCTGCGCATTGGCATCGGCGGCCCTGTCGGCTCGGGCAAGACCACGGTCTGCGAGATGCTGCTCAAGGCCATGCGCGATCGGTACTCGATGGCGGTTGTCACCAATGACATCTACACCCGCGAGGACGCACTGATCCTCAACCGCGTGCAGGCGATTGCCGAAGATCGCATTGTCGGCGTCGAGACTGGCGGCTGCCCGCACACGGCGATCCGCGAGGACGTCTCGCTCAACCTCGCGGCGATCGCCGACCTCAACCGGCGCTTCCCTGATCTCGAAATCATCCTGATCGAATCTGGCGGCGACAACCTCGCAGCGACGTTTTCGCCCGACCTCGCCGACATCACGCTCTATGTGATCTCGGTGGCCGAGGGCGAAAAGATCCCGCGCAAGGGCGGCCCGGCGATCACCAAATCCGATCTGCTGATCATCAACAAATCCGACCTCGCGCCTTACGTGAACGCGAGTCTGGACG
Organism: Devosia sp.; assembly: GCA_025352765.1. GTDB lineage: Bacteria > Pseudomonadota > Alphaproteobacteria > Rhizobiales > Devosiaceae > Devosia_A. Next base: position 4,973 of record JANXSI010000183.1, read on the forward strand.
TCATGGAATCCGATACCATTCGCGTCCGCGAAGGACGCCCATACGTCTTCACCGACATGCTGCGGCGCCAGGGTCTCAAGGAAGTCATCGCCTTCATCGAGAAGGTCGGCGGGCTGCAGACGGCGGTGGCCGCTGAGTAGGGACGCTCCCTATGTGCGGATGCGCTGCGACCTCGGCGCTCTGCTGGTCCTCGCCCCTTTGCCGGCGGGCGTTACGATCGTGCCATTCAGCGCCGAAATCGCGCCTTCCTGCCGGACCCTGATGAACGACGTCTATGCCGAGGGCTTCGGCGATGTCGTCGACTTCGACACCTGGTGGCCGGCGCTTCAGGCCGATGCCGAATACGATCCGAACCTCTGCCTCGTCGCCGTCGCCGGCAAAGAAGTGATCGGCTTTTGCCAGTGCTGGACCGAACCGTTTATCAAGGACATCGTGGTTGCGCCACGCCACCGTCGGCGGGGATTGGGAACGGCCCTGCTTAGCCGTGCCCTCGCCGCCTTCGCCGCGCGGGGCTCCGCCCATATCGAACTCAAGACCGATGCAGACAATCTGCGGGCCCAGTCCGTCTACCGGCGGCTCGGGTTCGAGATCGTCGAGTGGGTTGGCTAGGCCGCAGGCGGCTGAGGCACCTCGGTAGGCGGATTGGCGGGTGGCGCCTCGACGGGCACCGGGTCCTGTTCGGGGGGACCGGCGGGCGGCACGCCCTCAGGTTCCTTGGGCGGCTCCGGATCACCGCCCGGCGGCACCTCGGGCGGCTTGTCGCCGGGCACCTGCGCCCGCACAAACGCCACCACCGACCGGGCCGGCAGAAACGCCGTGCTGCCGGTGAAGGCGACACCGATCCTATCGTCGGACAAGAGCCCCACGATCCAGTCGCCGGGTGGCAGCACGGCCAACTTCGGCTCGGCATGCCGGTTGAACCAGACAAGCACCTCGTCGTCTATGGTCTTCAATTGCATGCCAAGCATCGACTGATCGGGATTGTTCCAGTCCCCCGGCGACATCTCGCGACCGTCCTGCTGCCACCAGACGACGTCGCGGATACCGTGCCGCCCGCGCCCGTCGAGGAAGTGGTCGTGCGTGAGCGCCGGATGTGCCCGACGGAACCGGTTTGCCGCCGCGACGAAATCGACCAGCGCGCCGTCGGCGCCTTCCCAGTCGACCCAGGTAGTCTCGTTGTCCTGGGCATAGGCGTTATTGTTGCCGCGCTGGGTGCGCCCCATCTCGTCGCCCTGCTGCAGCAGCGGCATGCCGCGCGACACGAACAGCGTGGCCAGAAGGGCGCGCACGTCGCGCCGCCGTGCCGCCAGAATGGCCACGTCTTGGGTCGGTCCTTCGGCGCCGCAGTTCCACGACGAATTATTGTTGTTGCCGTCCCGGTTGCCCTCGCCATTGGCCTCGTTGTGCTTGTCCACATACGAGACCAGATCGGCCAGCGTAAAACCGTCGTGCACGGCGATGAAATTCACCCCGGCCGACGGTTTGCGGCCGGCAAAATTGTAGATTTCCGCCGAGCCCGCAACTTTGCCGGCGAGCGCCCCGATATGTCCCGGCTCGCCGCGCCAGAAGCCGCGAACCTCGTCACGATACGTGTCGTTCCACTCGCGAAATTCCTTGCCGAACTTGCCCACCCCATAGCCGGCCGGACCCGGATCCCACGGTTCGGCAACGAGCTGGCACTTGCTGAGCACAGGATCGGCCTTGATCATCTGCAGCATCTTGGCGTCGGGGTTAAATGCTGGTTCGCGGCCCAGCACTGTCGCCAGGTCGAAGCGGAAACCCGAAACCCCCGTCTCCTGCACCCAGTATCTGAGGCTATCGGTCACCAGCCGCTGCGTCGCCGGATGGTCACAGCGCAGCGTGTTGCCGGTGCCGGCATCGTTGACCAGCACCTGCTTGCCGTCCACCTCGACATGCCGGTAGTAGGCCAGCGCATCGAGCCCCTTGAGGCTGAGCACCGGTCCCATGTT
>JANXSI010000689.1 GCA_025352765.1 Devosia sp.
TTCTGGAGCGGCGTGCGTGGCCTCGATCTCGGTCTCGTCGACGCGCTGGGCGATCTGCACGAAACCCTCCACACCCGCTTCGGCGACGATGTGCGCACCAAGCTCATCGAGCCCAAACGCGGGCTGTTCCAGTTGCCGCGCATCGGCCTTGCCGCCGATCTCACCGCCGCGCTCGAGGATCGCGCCCTGTGGACGAGGTTTGGCCTGTGACCGGTTTCCTCATCCGTCTTCTGGTGATCGCCGCCATCGGCGTCGCCATCTATGTCGGCATCCGCCGCATCTGGCGCGACTGGACCAAGCAGTTCCGGGTCGAGGAAAAGGTCATCCACGAGCGCGACCTCAAGGAACGCGACCAGCCTGGCGTCATCACGCTCGAGCGCGACAAGGACGGCACCTTCCGTCCCCCCGGCAACGACAACCGCCCGCGCTAGGGCCCGGCGTCGAACACGGCCTTGCCGCTCGCCGGATCGAACGGGAACGACACGTGCTGGTGGATCATCTGCCACCGGCCATCCCGCCGGCGAAAAACTCGCGTGCCGCGCGACCACATGTCCATCGTCGTCTGCCCGCCTTCATTGGCCTGCATGTGATTGAGGCCCCAGGCAACAGCCAAGTCCCCGTCGACCACAATCCTGAGGTCGGGGACGGTCCATTCGAAATCCCCCGCCGCTTGGTCGAAGCCCTCTTGGCAAACCGCGCGGACCGCATCGATGCCGTGATACTGCGCCGGAACGCCGTGCTCGTACGACACGACGTCGTCAGCGATCGGCGCCATCGACGCCTCGATATCCTTGCGGGCCGACGCCACAAACCAATCCTCGTGCAACTGCCGAAGTTCGGTCTCATCGCGCTTCAGCCGCCGCACCCTTGCCTCCAGCTTGTCGAGGCAGCCGCGCCAGCCCGCCTCGTTTCCGTCGCGGCGCTCGATGCTGTCAAAGCCAGTCTGCCGGAACGTCATCAGCGTTCCGTCCGCAACCTCCTCGAAACTCACAACGATCGTGGTTTCGGGGCCCGGCGTGCGACGGTAGATCTGCGTCAACGTCAGGACGATGCGATCATAGCGCCTGACCTCGCGGACCTCACCATACTCAACCAGTTCGTCGCCCGTCATTGACTGATAGCTCGCCCGCCACAGACCGCCCGGCCGGCCGTCCATCGTTGCGCTGACGATCTGCCAGGTCTCGGGCGGAAACCAGTCAGCAATCGACGCCGCATCCAGCCATTGCTCGAAGACCATCGGGCGCGGCGCGTCGAACCGGCGGGTGATTTCGATCTCAGTGTCAGGCATTCTTGAGGTCCTTCTCTCTCTCCAGTTTCTGCGCCAGCCGGTCGAAGCGCCCCGACCACAGGACGCGGTAGTCGTTGAGCCAGCGGTCGATCTCCTCGAGCGGCTCCGCGCGGATGCGGCTCGGCCGCCTTTGCGCGTCGCGCCCGCGGCTCACCAGTCCTGCCGCCTCGAGCACCCCCACATGCTTGCTGATCGCGCGCGCCGTCATGTCGAATGGCGCGGCAAGTTCGGCGACCGACGCCTCGCCCTCCATCAGCCGCTTGAGAATTGCCCGGCGTGTCGGATCGGCCAGGGCGGCGAACGCCAAATCAAGATTCAAGTTTTGCATGCGGTACCACTAAGTTCCAGAACCAATTAGTTCTCATCTGGATGTCGTGTCAAGTGCAGTTGCCGAACCCCATCTGGTCCGGCCATCGCCTCCGGCGTTGACCCTGGCCCGGCCCCGACCTAGCCTCGCCACACGGGATGGGGGACTGACATGTCGAGGATCAATCGGCGCCAACTGATCGCCGCATCCGCCGCGCTGGCCGCCATCGGGCTGATGTCGCCAGCCACGGCAGGTGAAGCCGAGGCCGCCAACGCCGTCGCCTGGATTATCGGTGACAATCTCAGTCTGGCGGGGTTGCTCTATGCGCGCGGCGGCGATGCCAAGAGCGTCGACGGCTATCTCACGCGAGCCCGGGATATCGCCAGGAACATCAGCCTAGAGATCCCGGATCTTCCGGCAATGGGCGACGACGACAGCGCGACCACGGCCGATGTCATCCATTACCTGATTTCGGGGGCCGGCTGGAACGTCGGGGCGCAGATCGCCTCGGGCTATGGCGCTTCGTCCGGCAGCCTCTTCGAGGTCGCCGTCAAGTCCAACATCCTGATGCTGCTCTATGAGCCGGGCAACGACAACGGCGTTTCTGACATCATCCGGTCGCGGCTCGACGGGCTGGTGCCGCCGGCGCTGTGGCAGCCGCTGCTCGACGCGATCACGTCGCAACAGCCCGCTTCCGACGTGCAGCAGGCGATCCTCACCATGCACGCGGCTGTGGTGGATTATCTCGTCAAGGCGGCTGGCTAGCGCCGCTCAGCCGGTCTTTGAAAGCTGCGCCCGGACATTGACGAAGCGCATCGCCCGCTGCGCCGAGGCGGCGTCGAGCTTGCCGTAGACCTCGCGCAGCCGCGATTCGGCATCGGCGGCCATCTTGGCGGTTTCACAGCGCAGCGCATTGGCGAGCACGAACACGTCGGCGCTGGCGCCCAGCGCCTTGCAGGTCAGCATCAGCGGCTCGCTCAGCCGCAGCACCATGGCGTTGACCATCTGCTTTTCGGGCAGCAGCGTCAGTTCCGACAGCAGCAGGGCCACGTCGAAGGGGTCGCGCTCGGCAATCACCGCCTTGAGCGTGGAGTCGAGCGAGGCCGTTCCGGCATCGATCTGGGCGCCCAGCGCCTTGATGTAGAGGCGCCGCTTGGCGCGGTCCGAGCGCTCGGCCGAAAATTCCGGCAGCGTCTCGCGCACCAGTTCGTCGACCGCACCGCCATTGGCGGCGATCAGCGCCTCCATCTTGGCCCGGTCGGCGTCGTCGAGGAATGGCAGCAGCTTGCGCGCCGCCGTCGCCGGGACGTCGCCACGGAGGCAGATTTTTTCGCGCAGGCTCGCCGAGGTAAGCGAGCGGTCAGCGATCACATTGAAGCCGCGCTCCGACATGCTGGCCGAGCGGTTCTCGACCAGCGACTGCATGACTTCGACTTCGCCGAAATCGATCAGCGCGTCGGTCACGCGCACGGTGATGTTGGCGCGGCGGGAAATGGCCAGCCGGTGCTCCATGGTCCGCGAGGTGGTGATCTCGACCAGATCGTCCTCGGTCAGCTGCGGCGATCGCTGCAGCACCGGGGCCGCGATTTCGGCATCGTCATGTGCGAGCGACAGCGCGACGTCGCGCGGGGTCTTCTCGTTGCCCGCAACAATCGATGAGAAGGTGCGGCGGCCATCGGCATCAATGTCGCGCAACAGGCGCGTCACCACCGAGGCGAACAGCAGCATTTCCTGCTCGGCAACGAGGTCGCGACCGTCATTGTAGAACATGTCGGCGATGCGGCCCAGCAACTGCCGCCGCTTCTCGCTGCTTGCTTCGGTCGCCAGTTCAGTCAGTTCGCTCAGCACTTTGGACGCTCTCAAAGGACCATTTTGCCCAGGCTGGATATTAGGCATCCTCGAATTAATGAGCTTCTAAGGAGACCGGCCCGCTTGCACGAATTCGTATGACGCAGGAAGCAATTGCAGGCGTTTCGGTCCGTGTGCCGCGGCTGTCTGGGGTCGATTGACCCATCGCCCAAGCCCAACTAGGTTCGCGCCGCCTTCTCCAGCGGACTGACGACATGCCCGATCTGCCCCGTAACCTTGATCCCAGGTACTCTTTCCAGGGCCTGCTGCTGACGCTGCAGCGCTTCTGGGCGAGCCAGGG
>JANXSI010000190.1 GCA_025352765.1 Devosia sp.
CAGCGCTCGATCCAAGAATGTCGGATATCGACCCCTCGATGGATATCGGTGTCCGCGCGGCGCTGAGTGGCGGAGTTGGTAGGCTCTTCGCCCTTGCCTATCCGCTGAGAGCGCACGGGACGAGCACGCCAGACCCCAGCAAAGAACGAAGAGACTTGATGGGTGCGACCTGGGCGTGCAGGGCGGAGCTCGCGACAAATCTCGATAGCCAGGACATCAAGGCGGGAGGGGTTTTCGAAGCATTAGATCGATGCTCTACGGGCGACGTAACCTATCAAGCGCTCAGTGATCTCGAGGCGGGTTTGGCGCGGATCCACGAAATGGAGAATGATGATCTTCGCAACGCTGCCACGGCGGCGGCCCAGGCTTTGCAGGCATTCCGAAACAAGCAGAAGGACGAGTTGCTGGCTTTGGAAGCCTGGTCGAAACGCGGAAAGGCATTGGCCGAGACGCTCGCCTTCACTGAGATTTCATATCGTATGCGAGCGGATGCGCGACTTGCCAAAGGAGGTAAACTTGGGAGCCCCTTCAGCATTTTAGGGTCTCCGCGCGATGCCCAAGCATCAATCGAGGTGCTCGCCGAAAGGGAGCGAGCATTGGACGTCGAAAAGTAACGGTAACGAGGACCAACTTCGCGCTGCTCTGGCATCGACGACATGCGATCCGTCGTCGCCTTCACCATTGCTACAAACTCGTTCGACGGCGCCTTTCCCTTGATGCTCATGGCAAGCGGCGCCGATTGCCCTTATGCTTCGCGAACAGAACGAGGGTTTCATTGTGGCCAATATTGTCGAAATGGTTCCGGGGATGTGGGCGATACGCAGGGAGATATCGGCTCTTGGGGAGCTTGAGGCGATGCTATCGCACCGAGGCCAGAATCTAGCAGGCTGTTGAAAAAGTCCGAGGAGTTCCCTTGATGACGTCCAAAACGCAGTCTGTGGTTGAGCAGAACGTGATCGGGCACGGTGTTCTACGTTCTGCTCAACCACAGAGTGCGTTCGAGACCTTTCAAAAAGCTATTTCAACAGCCTGCTAGAGGCCGAGGCGCTAAGGGTCATTATTGTTAGGTTGGAGATCGCTGTTGGCGACTTAGTCCGAGGGCGGCGTTTATGAAGTGCCAATCAGACCTCCAGCCAAGCCCCGAATTCTGCTGTTTAAGCCCTAGTAGGCGTCTACACGCGTCAGCGCAGCTCGGACTTTCGTCTCAGCTTTAATCCCTAGCTTTGATGCGGGCGGATCGAGGCGATATCTACGACGGTGGCTTTGGTGACCCCGAACTGCTTGGCCATGGTGGCTGGTGTCGCGACACTGGACCGGTCGGCCCAGTTGGTCCTAAAGCCGACACCGGCGCGGTCGGTCCGAAGGGTGGCGTTGGTCCTGTGGGTCCCGCGGGTCCCAAGGGAGATACGGGCCCCGTTGGTCCCAAAGGCGATGTTGGTCCGGCCGGCCCTTCGGGTCCGGCGGGTATCGCCGGCGCGATCGGCCCTTCGGGTCCGCAAGGACTACAAGGTCCGATTGGACTGCCGGGCAAAGAGGGGCCGGCCGGCCCAGTCGGGCCGCAAGGCGCGCCCGGGACGCCGCCGCCCTCCGTCGATACATCATCCAGCGCGCCATAGCGGATTGCCCAAAAATGTGAATGGGATCCCGCCGAGAGACGCTTCTGCAATATGCCTGGACTTGGTCCATTGATGCAGTGGGTCGGGGAGTCGGGCGTGACCAAGGATGAAGCGAAGAAGGAAGTGATCCACCGCTGGCGTTCGTTGCCTGTCATGAAGCGGCGAACGCACCAGCAAGCTGAGGTTTTTGTAGCGCGACAATCAGGGTGAGAAGCCGTATTGCCGCATCCGAGATTGTTCCCGAAGGCCGTTTCGTTGCGGAACTCGCCCGAACGATTAGCTTTCACACGATGGGCAGCTGCGAGAGGGTGATGTTTGCCTGGCTTGTTGAGGACATCGAGGCCCTGCAGGCCATTCAGGATACACTCCTCGAGACCGGTAAGCCGGGTAAGCAGTGACCACTCGCATAGAGGGCCATCGCCCCTCGCATGGATCGTTAACCATCGCCCGCCGTTCGTTCTCTAACATGGAGATTTCGAATGGCCCTGTTTCTCGCACTTGGCGCATTGTTGGTCCTGGCAGCCGGCGCACTGGCAATCACTGACGGTGGTTAGGTATCCCAACGTCGGCTCAAGGCTCCCTCGAGCGGTCCTTGCAGACGATCTCTTGTCCCCGCGGGGGCCGGTTACCGTCCGGCAGCGACGCCCACTTCCTCGCAATGCTTTGCTGCAGGCACATTCACGAGACTAGCCGCGGGCTCATCAATCGAAAAACCGCGTTGCGAATGGTGGGAGGGCCCCAAGCGAGAGATCGCCTTCGTCACCAACGGCACCGTCATCGTCTGCGTCGGGCTGATGATGAGAAGCATACTGTGCCACACTTCGAGATCGGGGCCCCCGGGGTTCAAACGCCAGACTGGCCTGCTCTCGATTGGCCACTCCTAAGCGTCTGCACGCGTCAGCGAAGCTGGGACTTTTGTCCCAGCTAGAATCCCCTAGCTTTGATGCGGGTGGCTGGAGGCGATCTCCGCGACGGTAGCTTTGGTGACCCCCAACTGCTTTGCGATGGTCGTCGGTGTCACGCCTGCTTTGATAGCGGCCCGGATGGAATTGATTTGACCGACACTCGGCCCAAGAGGATTTGGCTTGCTTGGCTTGCCGGCCGCTCGAAGTTCGGCGTCATTGGGGGAAGACGCGGCACGCTTTCTCTTCTCGATCTGCACGGCCTTCGCGAGCGTGTCGAGCTCGTCAACTGTTAGCCAAGTCAGTGCCTTCGGCAAATCAGTCGGAAGCAAATAGGGTCTGGCTGACGACCCACTGGGGTTCGTAGACGGCGCCATCGCTACCTCGAATCTTGCTCTTTCATTGAAGGATCCTAGTGCCTCAATCGGCTCCTGTTGAACCGCTTTTGATCCCTGCACCGGTTGTTTAATTCCCTGTTTGAAACGCTAGGGATTTCGCCCCGCTCTCTCGAGCATTTGCGGGGCTTTGCGGCGGCCGCTCTGGCCCTAAAAGC
>JANXSI010000705.1 GCA_025352765.1 Devosia sp.
TCATCGCGGCCAGGGCCACCTTCGCCTTGAATGCTGGTGCGTGGTTGCGGCCAGGTTGTCTTGTCATGGTCTCTCCTGTTCGCGGCAGCACTGGCCGCCGTCAGGCACCCCGCTTACGAATTTGCCGAGCCAGCTCCATACTCGAGCTAGTGGAGGTCTACCGGAGCGGTGGGAATCATTGTCAAGCTGACATTAGTCGAGCGGCCCCGTCGAATGTGATAGAGTTTGAGGCAGGGTACGACAGGGCCGCCGCTGCCCAATGGATCTGCTAGGTCGGGTCCACGATCATCCTTTTTCGGCGCCCGAAAGGGTTCCCGAGCGCACGAAGCGCTGGGCGACCATGAAGATCAGCAGCACCGGCAGGATGACCAGGATTGCGGCGAGGATAACCTCGGGCTTTTTGATCGGCACGTCGTTGGCCGGCAGGTTGCTGAGGGCGCCGGAGGTCGAAATCAGCACGGTGAGGCCGACCGGCAAGTTGTAGAGCTTGTCGTCGCTGAGTAGCACGAAGGCCAGGAAGTAGTTGCTCCAGATGCCGATGAAGCTGAAGAACGCGACGAGCGCGACAATCGGCCGGGCTAGCGGCAGCGCGATGCGGGTGAACAGCTCGAAGCGATTGGCGCCATCGACCCGCGCCGAGTCCATCACTCCCTTGGGCAGCGAGGTCGAGAAGTAGACGTACGTCAGGTAGACGCCGAACGGGAAGAACCCTGAGGCGAGGATCAGGCCCGCGTAGGTGTTGTTTAGGCCCAGCAGGTTCATCTCGAGGAAGATCGGCAGCACCACCGCAGTGCTCGGGGTGATCATCGCCACCAGTGTCACCACTAGGATCAACTTGCGGCCCGGAAATTCCGACGCCGCCAGCGCGTAACCGGCGGGGATCGAAGCTAACAGCGCCAGCGCTACGCCGCCGACCGAATAGATCACCGAGTTCGTCGCCCAGCTGACGATCTGGAAGTTGTTATAGGTCGTCAGGTTGTTCCAGGTGGCGATGAAACTGTCCCAGTTTCCGAATGCGAACGGCGGATCGGCGAACAGCGACGATTGCGAGCGCGTGCCGGCAAGCAGCAGCCAAAGCAGCGGGATGCCGTAAAAGCATACCGCGAAGGCGAGGAGCGCGAAAACGATGAAGCGCCCGAGGTTGAACCGAAATGGCGGAGTGCGTGCGTCGGCCATATTCCTCTCAATCAAGCTTGTAAAAGCGGGTGGCAAAAACGATCACAAGGGCGATGATGATCGAGGTGCCGACCAGCATTGTGCTGAGCGCCGCCGAGGCGCCGAAATCACCCATCCGGAAGGCGTACTGGAACGCCATCTGGTTGAGCGACCAGTCGTTCTGCGCCGATTGCGGACCGGCGAGCTGCATGAGTTGCGGCTCGACGAAAAGCTGCAATCCGGCGGCGAAGCTCAGGATGCCCATCAGCACCAGAGAACGCCAGATCATCGGCAGCTTGATGCGAGTGGCAAGCTGGAAGCGGTTGGCACCATCGATGCGTGCCGCTTCCAGCACTTCGGTAGGCAGGCTCGACAGTGCCCCGCCAAACACCACGATCCAGCCGCCTGACCCCGAAAAGAATGCCATCAGCGCAAACACCCCGGCAAGGCCGATGCCTGAGATCACGTCGATGCTGTAGGTCCACCCGGCCGCATGCAGCAGACCCTGAAAGGGGCTCACGCCTGGATCGAGCAAGAAGAGCCAGAGCACGACAACGGCCGAGGAGGTCACGGCGCCGGGGAGGAAATAAATGGTGCGCAGCGTCGTAGCAGTTCGGCGGCCGACGCTATCGAGCATCAGCGACAGCGCCGCCACGCCGATCATCGTCATCGCCACCCAGATGACGACAAACCAGATGACGTTGATGGCGGCAGTGGGCACTCGGAAATCGTTGAACACGAACTCGTAGTTCGCGAGTCCGTAGAAGGCGTTTTCGATGGTGTCGACGAAGCTCAGGCCGAATGCGTAAGCGACCGGGAACACGCCAAACATGATTAGCAGCACGATGTAGGGCAGCAGCAGCAGGTACGCCATGCGCGTGTCGCGACGGCCCTTGCGCTTTGCAGCGCGGGTGCGATCTGGCGATGCTGGTGCGGCGACGGCGCTCATAGCTTCCTCGGCGTTGGCCGGACTGGTCAGGCACTCGGGCCCCCGCGATGCTGGTAGGTTCGAGGCCGGGCGCACTGGAGCGCGCCCGGCTAGTTGGTCTTACTCGACAGTGTAGCCGTTGAGCTTTGCGAGGTTGACGAGTTCAGTCTGCAGCGCCGGTAGCGAGGCTTCGACCGTCACGCCCTTGGCGATGTTCGCCGAGACGATCTTGACGATCGCATCCTCGACAGAGAAGCGCAGGGACACATAGCCAGGGTGGCTGTACTCGGCGGCCTTGACCTGCATGTCGAACACCTCGGGCGACCCATAGTAGGCATCAGTCTTGAGGCGCGCGCCCCAGGCGATCGCCGACGGCTTGTGTGCCGGCAGGGTCACGGCAGTGGTCTGGTTGGCGACGTCACTCGACATCCAGGTGATCAGGTCGGCGACTTCGGCCGGATGAGCGGTGTCCTTCCAGCCACCGTAGACACCGCCGCCCCAGCTCCAGGTGAGCGGCTGCGTCTGGTCGTCCCACTTCAGCGGCAGGGCAACGGCGAGCTTGCCGGGGGCCATTTCATAGGTCGCCTTGATGACGTATTCGCCGAACCAGGTCGGGCCGATCATCAGCGGCACCTTGCCGGCCTTGACGAGGGCGACGACTGCCGGATCGAATGGACCAACCTTGGTGAGGCTACCCGCAGCGATCATATGGTCGATCATCCGGGCTGGCTTCAGGCACTTATCGGTTGTCAGGTCGATCTTGACGGTATCGTTCTTGCCCTCGACCGGCATCACCATGTCGCAGCCATCGGAGACGAGGAACGCTTCGAACGGCACCATGGGCGAGCCGAGCGAGTAGCCCTTGGCGGCCAGTTCGTCCCCTAGCGCCTGGTACTCTTCCCACGTGCGGGGGACCTTGGCGCCGAGGCTCTCCATCAGCGGCTTGTCGTACCATACCACATCATGCGCGATGTCGTTGCGCATGCACAGCAGCTTGCCGTTGATGTAGCAGGGTGAATTGGCGTTCGGGTAGAACTCGTCGAGCGTCGCCTGCGGCACCTTACCGGTGAGGTCAAGAAGGTAGTTCGACCGGCGCGTCGACAATTGCGCCGCATATCCGATATCGTTCATGAAGATGACGTCGGGCACCTCGGACTTCGACTGCATGCCGAGCTGAATCTTGGCCACCAGGCCCGCCGGATCGATTGTCGTGACGTTCAGCTTCACGTTGTCGTGGGTCTTGTCGTAGAGGTTGAACATCGTCAGACGCACCGGGTCCGACCAGACGTTTAGCGTTACCGGGTCGGCCGCCAGCGCGCCGTGGGCGAGCACGCCCAGGGTCATCGCCCCGGCCAGCGCCACCAGGCTAGATTTTAGAAATGACATAGACGTTCCTCCTGTTATGGTCCGGCTCCCCGCCGGACATTATTCAGCCGGCGGCGACCGCGATGGCGGTTCCCCCGGCGTCAAAGACGTGCATCTGGCTGGTGCGCAGCCCGACCTGAACCTCCTGGCCGCCTGAGAGCGGCGAGCGCCCCATCACTTGCACGGTGACGAGCTCGCTTGTGCCGGCATCGAGGTAGGCGAACGTGATGTTGCCAAGCCGCTCCACTGACTCGATGCGGGCTTTCAGCAGCTCGAGGCCAGCGGGCGCAGGTACGCCGGATGGCAGGATTTCCATTGCTTCCGGCCGCACGCCGATAGTGACTGGATCGCCCTTCTTGAGAGTGCTGCTGGGAATAGTTAGTCCGGCGGCGCTGCCATCGACCTTGATACTGGCCTCGGTGCCGGTGGCGGATTGCACCCGGCCGGGGAGGAAATTCATCTTGGGCGAGCCGATGAAGCCGGCCACAAAGCGATTGGCCGGGCGCGCATAGAGCTCAAGCGGCGGGCCGACCTGCTGGATGACGCCGGCATCAAGGGCGACGATGCGGTCGGCCAGCGTCATCGCCTCGACCTGGTCGTGAGTGACGTAGATCATTGTGGTGCCGAGCTCTCGGTGCAGCCGCTCGATCTCGAGGCGCATCTGCACGCGCAGCGCCGCATCGAGGTTGGAGAGCGGCTCATCGAAGAGGAACACCTTGGGGTGCCGGACAATGGCGCGGCCGATGGCGACGCGCTGACGCTGCCCGCCTGAGAGCTGGGCCGGCGAGCGGTGCAGCAGCTCATCGAGCCGCAGGATCCGCGCTGCTTCTTTCACGCGGGCGGTGATCTCGGACTTGCTGAATTTTGACAGGCGCAGGTTGAACGCGATGTTGTCGTAGACATTCATATGCGGGTAGAGCGCATAGGACTGGAACACCATGGCGATGCCGCGGTCCGAAGGCTCGGCGAAGGTGACATCCACGCCATCGATCATGACGTCGCCACCGCTGACCGTCTCCAGCCCGGCAATCATGCGCAGCAGCGTCGACTTGCCCGAGCCGGAGGGCCCGACAAAGCAGACGAACTCGCCTTTCTCGACGGTCAGGTCGATCTGCTCGATGACCTTGACCGCCCCGAACGACTTCGTGACCTGCCGAAGTTCGACGCTTGCCATCGCCCCGGCCTCAGCTCATCCGCTCGGTCACGGTGACCTTGCGGAGCGCGGTGCGGTCGAGTTCGTCCCAGTCGAATGTGTAGCCCAGGCCCGGCGCGTTGCTGACATTGAGGAAGCCGTCGACGATGGACAGGCTCCCCAGCTTGTCGAGGCCTTTGATCTGGTCCTCGTTCATCACCAGTTGCTCGTAATAGTCGTTGTTGGAAATGGCCGCACAGAGCTGGGCGTTCTCAAGACCCATGCCGTGCACCTGCGCGCGCATGCCGAAGCTTTCCGACATATGCGCGATCTTCATCGAGCCCGTGAAGCCGCCTTTGTAGAAGGTCGAAACGCGGGTCATGTCGAGCGCCTTGGCCTCGATCCAGCTCGCCATGTTCCAGTGCACGCCATCGGACGTTTCGGCGGCCAGCACAGGCATGGTGAGCTTGTCGCAGAGCTTGGAATAGGAGCCGAGATGGAACTCGCGCATCGGCTCCTCGTACCAGAGAAAGCCCAGGTCCTGCAGCGCGAGGCCCACTTCCAGGGCATCGACATAGTCCCACCCGGCCGAGCCGTCGAACATCAGGTCGGCATCCGGTCCGACCCATTCACGCAGCTTGGTCGACAGTTCGATATCGCGCTTGACATCGCCCCAGGCGTGGAGTTTGAAGGCCTTAAACCCGATGTCGCGGCACATCTTGATGTAGCGCTCGTACTCGGCGAGCGTGGGCCAGGTCACGGTGGAGGCGTAGGCTGGTACCTTGGTGTCATAGCCTCCCAGGAGCTGGTAGATCGGCATTTTAGCCTGCTGCGATTTGACGTCCCAGCACAGCATGTCGAGCAGCCCGAGCGCCCGCATATGCACCTCTTCGATACGGTCAATTTCCCACATCAGGTTCCACATGAGTTCCGTCAGCAGTGGGTTTTCGCCGATGAACCAGTTGTAGCGCCGGTCAATCAGATCCAGCACCGCGTCACCTCGCCCGATCTCAAGGGCGCCGACAAGGCCGGCATCGGTCTCCATCCGGATCACCGCCTTGCGTGGTCGGGTGCCGCGGGCGATGTCGCCATGCGAGCCGGGCAGACCGTTGCGCCAGATGAATTTCGGGCCCGGATCGGTCTCGACCAACCAGCTGGTGAACCCAGTAATCTTCATGATAACACCTCGACGGCACGTGGTGAGATATCAATGGCGCGTTTGAATGTATTAGGTCAAGCTTTTGCGGTGTCTTTGTCGGCATGCATGATCTATACCTTTGGATGGGTGGCCCGAGCATCAGCGCTGGGGACGACACGAAAAGCGAGCGATGAAGCGGTTTCAAGCCGAAAATCCTCGCGCTAGGGCTCCTCAGAACCCGGCAACCTCACTGGTGAACAATGGCCGAGAACCGGCAGGACAACGAAGGCTACCGCCGCTTCCGTGAGGCCCTGCAGGCCGGGACGATCAAGGCCGG
>JANXSI010000707.1 GCA_025352765.1 Devosia sp.
GCGGCCGGAGCCGGCTGGGCCACGGCAGCGGCGGGCTTGGGCGCCGCCTCACCGGCGGTCTCGCCTTCGCCGAGGACCAGCGCGATCGGCGTATTGACCTTCACACCCTCGGTACCCTCGGCAATGAGGATCGCCTCGACCTTTCCGGTGTCGACGCTCTCGACTTCCATCGTCGCCTTGTCGGTCTCGATCTCGGCCAAGACGTCACCGGGCTTGACCATGTCGCCGACCTTGACCAGCCATTTGGAGAGTTTCCCCTCCTCCATGGTGGGAGACAGCGCGGGCATCAGAATATTGGGCATGTCGCGCTCCTGATCAGACGTCGGCGTAGATGTTGGTCCACAGTTCCGACGGCGCTGGTTCGGCATCGGCGGTGGCGAAATCGGCGGCCTCGGTGACGATCGCCCGGATCTGGGTCTCCATCGCCTTGAGGCTTTCCTCGGTGCCGTACTTCTGCTCGAGGATGCGCTGCTTGACCTGCTCGATCGGGTCGTGCTCGGCCCGCATCGTGGTCACTTCGTCCTTGCTGCGGTATTTCGCCGGATCGGACATCGAGTGGCCGCGATAGCGGTAGGTCATCATCTCGAGGATGTACGGGCCGCCGCCGTCGCGGGCATGGGCGATGGCGCGCTTGGCGGCATCGTGCACCATGCGCACGTCCATGCCGTCGACCTGTTCGCCCGCGATGTTAAAGCTCAGGCCGCGCTTGGAGAAGTCGTGCTGCGCGGTGGCGCGCTCGACCGACGTGCCCATGGCGTAGCGGTTGTTTTCGATGATGTAGACGACCGGCAGGTTCCAGAGCTTGGCCATGTTGAAGCTCTCATAGACCTGGCCCTGGTTGGCCGCGCCGTCGCCGAAATAGGTGAGGCTGACCGACTTCTCGCCTCTGTACTTGGCTGCGAAGGCGAGGCCGGTGCCGAGCGAGACCTGCGCCCCGACGATGCCATTGCCGCCGTAAAAGCGGTGGTCGTTGGAGAACATGTGCATCGAGCCGCCCTTGCCCTTGCTGAGGCCGCCGGCGCGCCCGGTGAGCTCGGCCATGACGCCCTTGGGGTCCATGCCCATCGCGAGCATGTGGCCGTGGTCGCGATAGCCGGTGATCTGGGCGTCTTCGCCCTTCTTGCTCGCCATGGTGATGCCCGTGACCACCGCTTCCTGCCCGATATAAAGGTGGCAGAAGCCGCCGATCAGCCCCATGCCGTACATCTGGCCGGCCTTCTCTTCGAAGCGGCGGATGAGCAGCATGTCGTAATAGGCCCTGAGCTCATCGTCCTTGGAGAGCTCGGGAATGTTCGGGAGAGAAGCGGATTTTTCCCCTTTAGGGGCAGGCTTGCGCGCCATGATCGTCTCCGGATGCCGCTAGGGAGCATGGCATTTTCGCCATCAGGCCGAATAGTACCGCAAGGCTTTCGTCATAGACAATGAAAGAATTGTGGGAACTTTCTGAGCTATCAGTCTATGCCGCTTTCGATTTTTGGCATTGCCTCAGTTCCGGTTAACGTCGCCTGTGAACTGGAAGTCGGTTTACCGGTCACGGGGTCGACCATGACCACCACATCCCCGGCCTGCGCCATGGCGAGCATCGAGCGGGCCTTCTCCGTCAGGATGTCCGGATCGAGCTTCTTGGGGTCGAACAGCGACACCTTGTGGCGGTAGGAATCGATCTCTGCCTGCAGGGCCGCCGACTGTACCTTGAGCTCGCCGATATCCGCCAGCAGGGCCTTCCTCCCCTCGATGCCGAAATTGCCACCGATGGCGCTGTAGCCGAGATAGCCCATGAAAGCGACGAGGCCAGCGGTCACGAGGAGCTGGCGCCAGAGCGACGGACGGCGGAGACGGGTGGACATGAGCGGCACCATTGAACCGCGCAACTATCGCCGAAACAGCCTTAACGATCGGTTCGCACCCCTTCAGATCCGCCGCGCCATATAGAGCGGGGTGCACATGTTCCGCTCCACCCGGCCGGCGAATTGCGTGATCGCGATCTCCTCGAGGCCATCGAGCAGCCGGGTGCGCTCGCCGTCGTCGAGCATCGCGAACTGCGAATAGGTGGCGTAGAGCGCCCGCACCTGCGCCGGGTCGAGCACCAGCGTCCATTTGAGGGTGTAGGAGTTGATCCCCTCGAACAGTCCGTCCCGCCGCAGATCCCCGATCCGGGCGGCCTGGTCGAGCGCGAACGGTCGCTGCAGGTCGCGCTTGTGCGACGCCATCCCCGACAAGAGGCCCAGCGTCGCGCCGTGGAACGCATCAGGGCGCTCGGGATCACCGAAGACGTTCCACCACATCGCCCAAAAGCCGCCCGGCCTGAGGGCGGCCGCGACCTTTGCGAGCCCTTTCCGCTGTCCGATCCAGTGAAAGGCAGTCGCCGAGGTGCCGAGGTCGTAGCCGGTCGAAAGCTCGACCTCCTCGAAGGGCCGGGTGACGATCTCGAGGGACGTCTCCGGGCTGCGCCGTCGCAGGACGTCCGCGAGTCGTGCATCGGGCTCGATCGCCAGCAGCGGGGCCGCCCCTGCCCTCAGCAGTTCGCGGGTGGCAAGGCCGGACCCGGCGCCCACCTCCAAGGTGCGGGTGCCTGGACAGAGGCCGCAGGTCTCACGCAGCACCTCGAACACCCGGTCGGGGTATGCGGGGCGCGCCTGGTCGTAGTTTTCGGCATCGGCCCCGAAGGCGCTACGACCCTGCGCCCTCGCGAGTTCTGCCCGTGCCATTGACCGCCGCGGTTACCCGCGGAGGGCCCGGAAGGCGTCCTTGCCGGCGTATTTCGCGGCACTGCCCAGCATTTCCTCGATGCGGATCAACTGGTTGTACTTGGCGATCCGGTCCGAGCGGCTGAGCGAGCCAGTCTTGATCTGGCCGCAGCCGCAGGCCACGGCGAGATCGGCGATGGTCGAATCCTCGGTCTCGCCCGAACGATGCGACATCACCGAAGTGTAGGCGGCGCGATGCGCCATATCGACGGCATCGAGCGTCTCGGTGAGCGTGCCGATCTGGTTGACCTTGACGAGGATCGAGTTGGCGACGCCCATCTTGATGCCCGAGCGGAGGCGTTCGGTGTTAGTGACGAAGAGGTCGTCGCCGACCAGCTGCAGCATGCCGCCGACGGCCTCGGTCAGGGCCTTCCAGCCCTCCCAGTCGTCCTCGGCCATGCCGTCTTCGATGGTGATGATCGGGAACTTGTCGGCGAGACCGGCGAGGAATTTCACGTTGTCGGCCGACGACAGCGACTTGCCCTCGCCTTCCATCTCGTACTTGCCGCCCTTGTAGTATTCGGTCGCCGCGCAATCAAGGCCGAGGAACACGTCCTTGCCGGCCTCGTAGCCGGCGGCGTTGATCGCCTTGACGATGTAGTCGAGCGCCGCTTCCGCCGATTTGAGGTTCGGCGCAAAGCCGCCCTCGTCGCCAACGGAGGTGTTGTGGCCGTCCTTGTGCAGCGCCTTTTTCAGCGTGTGGAAGATTTCAGAGCCGATCTGCACGGCGTGCGCCATGGTTTCGGCGCCGACGGGAAGGATCATGAATTCCTGCATGTCGATCGGATTGTCGGCATGCGCGCCGCCATTGATGATGTTCATCATCGGCACCGGCAGGATGTGGGCGTTGGGGCCGCCGAGATATTTGAACAGCGGCAGATCGCTCGATTCGGCCGCGGCCTTGGCCGCCGCCAGCGACACGCCGAGAATGGCGTTGGCGCCCAGACGCGACTTGTTGGGGGTGCCGTCGAGCTCGATCATCGCCCGGTCGAGGCTGATCTGGTCGAGCGCGTCCATGCCTTCGAGCTCGGAATAGAGCTCGGTGTTGACGAAGGCGACCGCCTTGGTGACACCCTTGCCGAGGAAGTCCTCGCCGCCATCGCGCAGCTCGACCGCTTCATGCGCGCCGGTCGAAGCGCCCGAGGGAACGATCGCGCGACCAAAACTGCCGTCATCGAGCACCACATCCACCTCGACGGTGGGGTTGCCGCGGCTGTCGAAAACCTGGCGGCCGGTGATATCGATGATGGACGACATGGTGTGCCTCTGACTGTGAAGGGAATTCCAACCCTTCCTAGACAAGCCGTGTGACATTCGGAAGGGCGTTTCGGAAATTTCGCCGTCAGCCTCCCGAGCGGGCCGACCACAGGATCTGTGGGGTGAAGGTGAAGCCGGTCTGCCCTGGATAGGTCGGCGTGAGGTAGCGGTGGCGCGGCAGGCGCTCGACGAACTGGTCGACGACGCCCGGCGAGAGCGCCATCAGCGAGGGGTTGGCGATAGGCGCCAGTTCGGGCGACAGATAGCCCGACTTGACCACGACGATCTTCGCTGTCCGCGGATCGAGCCCGAGCCGGGTAAAATCGGCGATGTGGTGGTAGGGCCGGCGCTTGCTGGCGACGACGATGTCGATCCCGCCGACCGTCAGCACGGCTTCGCGGTCGACGGGGTTTGCCGCCGGCAGCAGGAACTTGACGACGGCTTCGACCTCGACCGGCGAACTGCCCTTGGGATCGAGCGTGCCGCCGATCGGGGCTCGGAGGCGGGCGCCCTGCCCCGCGGCGTAAGCCGCCGTCGTCGCGGCACGATCGGTGATGCCGGCCAGCACTACGCCCTGCGCCTTGGCGGCGATCAGCGCCCGCAGCACGTCGGCGCGGTCGCCGACACCACCGGCGGTCGGGTTGTCGCCGGAATCGGCCAGCACCACCGGATGGGTGGCGCTCGCCATTGCCCAGCCGACGCACTCGTCGATGCTGCCGGTCTTGGAGCCGAAGACCAAGTTATCGCGGGCATCCCAATAGGCCTGCGCCAGCGTTTTGGCAGCGGACTCCATGGCCGGCCGGTCGGTGCCGGTCAGCACCACGGCAGCGGTGGCGCGTGGCTCGTCAGCCCAGACATAGCCGACCATCAGCGAAGCGTCCCAGATGCCGGGGTCGGCGTCGATCCCCGGCAGCCGCGCGTAGAGCGACTTGGCCGGCTCATCCTCGGTCGAGGTACGTTCGCCCGGCAGCACCACCGGGATCTTGCACCAGAGCAGCGACGCCTTTTTGCCGATCGTCAGATGCTTGATCAGCATCGACACCGAGCGCCGGCAGGTCTCCTCGACGTCGATGTGCGGCGCCGTCCGGTAGGTCGAATAGAAGTCGAGACTGTCGATGATGCGCTGGCTGAGATTGCCGTGCAGGTCGTAGCTCGCCGTGATCGGCACGTTCGGGCCGACGGCGGCGCGGGCAGCCGTCACCCAGTCGCCCTCGGCATCTTCCATGCCCTCGACGAAGGACGCGCCGTGCAGCGCCAAATAAAGGCCATCGATGGGGCCGAGTGCTGCGAGGCGCTCGAGGAATTCCGCCTTGAACCGATCATAGGTCGCCCGCTCGATCGGGCCACCGGGCACGGCGCGCGCATGCAGGGTCGGCAGGAACGTCGCGTCATAGTCCTTGAG
>JANXSI010000709.1 GCA_025352765.1 Devosia sp.
CTCGGCGGCGTGGTGCTCAACCTCAAGGACGCCGAAAGCGCTGCGGCTGCGGCGCGCGAGATTCGCGCGCGGGTCGCGGCGCGCTATCCGGACAAGCCGCTCGACGGCTTTGCGGTGCAGCCGATGATCCGGCGGAGCGGCGCGGAAGAACTGATCGTCGGGATCAATGTCGATCCGGTGTTCGGGCCGACGATCCTGTTCGGCAAGGGCGGCACCGCGGTCGAGGTCGAAGACGACACGGCGACCGGTCTTGCGCCGCTCGATGAGGTGTTCGCGGGCGAGTTGATCGACCGCACCCGGGTCAGCCGACTGCTGGCGGGGTATCGCGACCGGCCACCGGCTAAGCGCGATGCCATCGTCGGTGCGCTGCTGTCGCTGTCGCAGCTCACCATCGATTTTCCGGCGATCGCCGGCGTCGACATCAATCCCCTGCTGGCCGATGCGGATGGTGTCATCGCGCTCGACGCACGTGTCGAGATCAACCCGGCGCGGATTGCCGAGCGCGGCCCGAATGCGAGCCTCTCGATCCGGCCCTATCCGTCGGGTTGGGAGAGCACGATTGCTGCCGAGGGACGGAGCTACACGATCCGGCCGATCCGGCCCGACGATGCCGGGCTCTATCCGGCGTTCCTCGCGCGCGTCACCTCCGACGACCTGCGGCTGCGGTTCCTGACGCCGCTCAAGGCGATCTCGCCGGAGATGCTGATCCGGCTGACGCAGCTCGACTATGACCGGGATATCGCGTTCGTGGCGCTCGACCAGGCGTCCGGCGAGCTGGCGGCGATCGTCCGCTACGCGTCGGACCCAGACCACGAGGCGGCCGAGTTCGGCGTTCTGGTGCGCAGCGACCTGCAGGGACAGGGGCTCGGCCGGATTCTGATGAAGCAACTGATCGTCTACGCCACGGCCGAGGGACTGCAGCGGCTCGACGGCCTGGTGTTCGAGGAGAACAAGCGCATGCAGGCGATCTGCCGTGAGCTGGGGTTCAGCGTTGCGCATGGCTCAGACGGGCCGGGCCTCGTTCGTGCCCGGTTGTCGCTCGCAAGCTAAGCTGCGCGCTTCCGCCAGGGCAACCAGCGCACTTCCGCCAACCGTTCGATCTGCCCCTTGAGCAACTCGGACGCCGCAACGTAGGTGGCGACGATGGCGAGCAGACTGGTCAGCAGAAGCGGAGACAGCGGCCTGAAGCCGGTCGCCTCGCCCAGCGGCAGGTAGGGCAGGGCAATGGCGACGGCGCCCGCCGCGACCGAGGTCCAGACCAGCAGCGGGCTGGGTTTGCTGGTGTAGAACGGCTTTTGAGTCCGCATTACTCCGACGATGACGAGTTCGGTCAGCAGCGACTCGACGAACCAGCCGGTCTGGAAGGTGGCGACATCGACGTGAAAGACCAGCAGCAGCACCGTGAATGTGAGGCCGTCGAACAGCGAGCTCATAAGACCAAAGCCGATCATCGAGCGGAGGAGGCGGGGAAAATCCCAGCGGCCGGGCACTTCGAGGATCTCGCGGTCGACGCGGTCGGTGGAGACGGTCAACAGCGGCAGGTCCGAGAGAAAATTGTTGAGCAGGATCTGCTTGGCGAGGAGCGGCAAAAACGGCAGCACCAGCGAGGCGACGGCCATGCTCACCATGTTGCCGAGATTGGCGCTCGTGGTGATGGCGATGTATTTGAGCGTATTGCCGAAGGCCGAGCGGCCGATGACGATGCCGTTGAGCAGAACGTTGAGGTCGCGCTCGAGGAGAACGATGTCGGCAGCTTCCTTGGCGGCGTCGACGGCGTTGTCGACCGAGATGCCGAGGTCGGCGGCGCGCAGGGCGGGCGCGTCGTTGATGCCGTCGCCCATGTAGCCCACGACCTTGTGGCCGTAGCGCAGGGCGACGATGATCCGCTCCTTCTGGTCCGGCGTGACCTCGGCGAACAGATTGATGTGCTTGACCCGCAGGGCGAGAGCGTGCGGCCCGAGCTTGGCGACCTGGGCGCCGGTCATCATCCGGGAGCCGTCGAGGCCCACCTTTTCGGCGATGTGCGCCGCCACGTAGCGGTTGTCGCCGGTGATGATCTTGAGCTGGACGCCGCGGTCGCCGAGTGAGCCGATGGTCTCGGCAATGCCGGGCTTAGGGGGATCTGAAAACAGCAGGTATCCGACCAGGGTCATGCCGGTCTCGTCTCCTACGACGCATGCTGCCGTCGAGGTCATGGACTTGCTGGCGACAGCGAGGACGCGGAGCCCCTGGCTGCTCCAGGCGGCCAGACGCGCCTCCTCGGTCTTGAGGCGCGTGCTGGTGAGCCTGGTCGATCGGGTCCCGTCCAGCAGCGTGGTGCACGCCGACAGCACCGCGGCGACGGCACCCTTGGTGATCAGGGTGTTGCCGTCGGGACCGGCGACCAGCACCGAGAGCCGTTTGCGCTCGAAGTCGTAGGGGACCTCGCTGAGCTTGGTGTAGCCGGCCGTGTCGATGGTCTTGCCGCTGGCAACGATCGCCGTGTCGAGCGGATTGGGCAGGCCGCTCTGCAGGCTCGAATTGAGGTAGGCGAGCTTCAGCGTGCCGGCGGAGACCTCGCCATCGCAGCCCGCAGCGCGGTCGAGCTGGACGTCGCCTTCGGTGAGCGTGCCGGTCTTGTCGGTGCAAAGGACGTCCATGGCACCGAGGTTCTCGATGGCGACGAGACGTTTCACCAGCACACCCGACTGCGCGAGCTTCTGCGCGCCGCGCGCCAGCGTCACGGTGACGATCGCCGGCAGCAGTTCTGGCGTGAGGCCGACGGCGAGCGCCGCGGCAAACAGCAATGAATCAAGGATCGGCCGGCCGAGGATGATGTTGACCGCAAACACCAGCGTGACGATCACCAGCATGACCTGGGTCATCAGCAGGCTGAAGCTGCGGATGCCCTTGGCGAAGCTGGTCTCGGGCGGCAAACGGCCGACGGAATCGGCGATCGCCGCGTACTCGGTGGCGGATCCCGTGCGTACGACGAGGGCGGTGGCCGAGCCGCTGCGGATCGAGGTCCCCATGTGGATGTCGCTGTCGGGTGTGGTGGTGCCCTCTCGGGGAGCCGCGACACGAATGGCGGGAAAGGATTCGCCGGTGAGCGCCGCCTCGTCGACGTGCAGGTCCTTGGCTTCGAGCAGCAGGGCGTCCGCTGGAACAAGACTGCCGCCGGCCAAGAGGATGATGTCGCCGGGTACGATGTCGGATGCGGGAACCATCGCCGGCTTGCCGTCGCGCAGGGCGTTGACGCGGATGGCGAGGCGCTGCTGCAGGGCGGCCACGGTGTTGGAGGCGCGGAATTCCTGATAGAAACTGAGGCCTGAACTGCCCAGCACGATCAGGGTAATGATGATGGCCTCGTCGGCCTCACCCAGGCCATAGGACAGTGCCGCCGCGGCGAGGAGGATCAGGACCAGTGGCGAGCGGAACTGGCTGAACAGAATGGCCAGCGGATGGCTGCCGGTCCGCGCCTTGAGGACGTTGGCGCCGGCACTGCGTAGCTTCAGAGCTGCCTCGGCCGAGGACAGGCCGGCGACCGTGGCGCCGAGAGTCTCAAGGGTCCGGCTGAGAGTCAGCGGTGCCCGTATCGAGGCCTTGGTCGTTGGAGGGACAGTGCGAGAAAGAGCGCGCATGCGAGACCTCATCTCATCACGACCGAAGGCAAGTCCGGAGCCGCCCGGGGGCTCCGGCTCGCGCTCTTCTCTAGTTGGAGATCAGCCGGTTGATCGTCGACTCGCCAATCAGGTCATGCGTCATGCCACCCAGCAGCCACTCCCGAACGCGACTGTGCCCATACGCACCGGTGACGATCAGGTCGGCGCCAAAGGCCTGGGCCAGCGACAGGATGGTCTCGGCCGGAGAGTGGGACGACGGGTGCAGCTTGCCCTCCGCCTTGACGCCGTGCGCCGCCAGCCAGGCAAGTGCGTCATCGAGGCTTGACTGCTCAACGTCCGGCTCACCTTCACTGATGCTGGCAACCTGCACCGCACTCGCCGTGGCGAGGAAGGGCAGCGCGTCGGCGATGGCACGGCGGGCTTCGCGCGTGTTCTTCCAGCCGATCAGGATGCGGTCGGCGATGATCGGACCGGTGTCGGGTTTGACGATGAGGACAGGGCGGCCGCTCGAGAGGACCAGTTCACCGATATCGACGCTGCGCAGAAAGCTCGACGGCCGCTTGGCGGCTGCGGCAACCAGGATCAGGTCCGCTGCGCTGGCCATGGTCGCGAGGCATCGCGCCGGCGTTTCGACCCAGGCGCGCCAGTCGACCGCCATGCCGGCGGGAATGAGCGCGCGGTACTTGCCCTCGAGCTCGCGCAGGCGCGCTTCGACGTCGGTCAGTTCGATGGTGTAGATCGAGGCCGCGGCCTGCCCGTCGATGCCGGCCATGGCGACCGGCGCGCCGGCGGCGGCGACGGCGATGAGCTTTGCATTATGCCGCTGCGCCAGTGCAACGGCGCTGGCGATGAGGGGCGGGGAGAAGTTGTCGATGTCGATGTTGACGATGATCGAACGAATGGCCATGGCTGCCTCCGGCAGGAAATCTGGAAAAACTCTAGCGCCCGCAGCCTCGCTCGCTTTGACGCGGATCAAGGCTGCCGCTGTCTCGCTTTCGCGCGCTCAGACGACGCTGATGTGATTGGTGACCTTGCTCACGCCGGGGATCGACCACGCGGCGCTCTCGGCGAGGCCGCACTCGTGCCAGGAATTGGCCGTCCCGAGGAGGGTCACGACACTTCCCTCGGCTTCGACATCGATCAGACCGGCGCTCAGGGGGGCGATGCGCGCGACCGCCTGGCGGACCTTTTCACGCACCTGCTCAGCCTCGATCGGTGGCTTGATGACGATATCGTTTTCGATATGACGGATACATTCGAGCTGATGCAGGTCCTCCTCAGCCGCCTGCCGCTGATAGTTCCAGTCGACATCGCCGGACAAGGTCACAGTGCCGTCGCTGATGGTCAGGCGGATGCGATCGAGCGGGACGTTGCGGTTCGACTCGAGACGGGCATAGGCCTGTTCGGCGATGAGTTCGTCGGGCTTGCGGCAGGTCTCGGGCAATTCGACCGTCAGCCCGTCGATCACTGCCTTGATCCCGTGAACGCTGCCGGCGGCGACCCTCGCAGCGCGGCGCTCGCCGACGCTCGGAACATGGCCCGACAAAGTGACCATGCGGTCGAGAACGGTGACGCCGATGTGGCTCGAATCGATCGATGGGTCGAGGTCGAAGTGATGCAGAACGCTGTTCTTCAGTTCGTGGTCGCTGTTCATGGACGCCTCGCGCGCAAACCCTATGTTGCACCCATGGTAGCGTGGCCCGTCAGGTCGGGATTTGATCCATCGCAAGGATGTCGCCTCGCGCTCAGCCGGCGGGCCGGACGGGCTGGCGGATGATGGTTTTCAGCTTGGCCGGTGCGGCGCGCCGCGGATCGGACAGATAAATTTCGTGATGGTGGCCGTTTTCGACCAGTCCGTGCGCCGGGAGGAACTCGCTGTGGAGCCGCGCGATCGTCGGCGCTTCGAGGGCATAGGGACCGACATGCAGGATTTGCACGCTCGATCCCTCAGCAAAGGTTTCCAGACGCAGGGACGACGGCGGCTCGCCAAGCTTTGCCTTCGCCTTGATCAGGGCGGCGTCGTACATGGCTCGAGTCACAAAGCCGGGCACCATGATGAGACTGGTCCAGGACCATGCGGATTTGGGCGTGGTGGCAAAGTTCGCCATGTCGTCGGCCCACCAGAGGCCCTCGAGCGGTGGCACGGTGTAGTCCTTGCCGAGTTCGGCCTTGCTGGCGAACTTGAGCGTGTAGCTCAGGGCGTAAAGCCAGGAGACGGCGGCGGCATAGGCGGGGGCCGTGTTGGGGTCCCCGCGGTCGTCGACCTTGATGAACTGCATAGGGGGCACGTCGACGATGGCAAAGGCCTTCGCCGAGGGTGCGTAGAGGGTCCCGAGGCTCTTCTTGAAGTCGATCTTGTCCAATTGGATCCCTCCACTGGGTCCTAGGCGCCGGGAAGTGGGGCGACTGGCGCCGTGGCGAGGCCGGCGGCATCCCTGGCGGTCCAGCGCACCATGAGGACGACGGAGATCACACCCAGACCGAACACCACCAACGCGAGGGTGATCAGCCAGCCGAGGAAGGGCACCATGCCAAGGAGCGCCGCGGCCAGCAGGGCCACCGCGAGGACGATCACCTTGGCGAGATTGCTATCGACAGCGACGAACGCCCCCGCAAGCCGCGCGCCGAGGAAGTAAGTCCCGGCCAGGTACCCGAGGGTCCAGAGGATCGCAACCAAGACGAGGACGAAGGGCACGAGCAAGAGACCGATGACCGTCAGTGCCACGGCCGGAACAAGGCCAAGCACCATTGCAAAGGTCAGAATACCGAAGCCCAGCTTGCGGAACGGCCGTTGCTCGGAGGCACTCTTGAGCCGAAGAACCGCTGCCGGGGCAAAGGCGATCAGCAGGGCACCGACAATAAAGAGCAGCAGAAACCACGAGATCGTCGCCCACACCTGAGGCCAGAACTGCTTTACAACCGTCTCGGCGGTCCGGCCCGTCTCATTGGCGTAGTCGGGCGCAACAAGTTCCTTGTAGGTGATCTGCTCGGGCGCTGCGACCGAAGCGGGAACGGCGATGGGTTTGGGGGCTTCGATCAGGAACTTTCCCGTCACCTTCGCGCCCTCGGCGAAGCTGATTGTTTCGCCGAAAAAGCTGACGTCACCGGCGACCGTGCTGGCCAGAGTGAGCGTCTTGGCACTGATCAAGGCCGAGCCCTGCACCGGCGCTCCGACGGTGACCGTTTCGCCGCCAAGACGGACGTTTCCGACGACGCTCGAGAGCTTGTCGAGTGTCACATTGTTGCCGATGGCGGTGATGTCGCCGCCGATCGGAGCCGTGACCTTCACCGAGAACCCGCCCGCATAGAGGTCACCCGTGATGGCCGCATTGGCGTTGACGTTGAAACCTGCCAGGTGCGCCGACTTGGCGACGGGCGCGCTCAGGTTCACGTCGTAGCCGGCGGCAAAGACATCGTGGGTGGCCGGCGTCGACATGTTCACCTGCTGGCCGGCCGCATACTGGTCGCCCCCCAAGGTCATCGTGGCGGTGGTCTGCGCAAACACTGGGCTCGTCAAGGCTAAGAGAGCGCCCGCGAGCAATCCGACGGCAACAGCTTTCATTACGGTCTCCTTGGGAAATATCTGAACAGCCTAGTGCTTATCGAGGTGCGGCTCTTGATCGCCGTCAAAGCAAGGGTGCCGGCATGGTCCATGTCGAAATGTTTGATGCACATCAATGTTTGCCGCAGCGCCGGAGACCATGGTTGGCACCAACGAGGAGGTTTGAAATGACAGACGAATCCAAGACTGCCTGGAAGACCTTTACGCAGGAAATGGATGTCGCCGGACACCAGCTCGTTGCGGAGGTCAATCGGCTGGCGGCAGAGGGCAACGTGCGCCGCCTGCAGATCAAGACGGAGAAGGGCGACGTGTTCCTTGCGGTGCCGTTGACGGCTGGCGCGGTCGCCGGCGGCGTGGTGGCGATTGCGGCGCCCTGGCTCGCGGTGATCGGCGCCATTGCGGGTCTCGTCGCCAAGGTAAAGCTGGAGGTGGTGCGGGAAGCGCCACCCGACGCAGCGCCGCCTGCCGGCAATTCGGACGACCCGACACCCGGGCTTTAGGCGACTCCAGTATTTCCGGCGCGAGACGAACGCCGATCCAGAAAGCAGGGCAGGTGTCACCCCTGCGTCATACGCGACTGTCTATCGTGCGCGATTGGGCCGGTTCGCGCGTGAACCGGCGGGCACGAGGGAATGATGGCACAAAGTGATCCAGCCGAGCCCGAAGGGCGCTCGGTGCGAGGGCTGCTCGACGAGGTGTT
The DNA here is from genome assembly GCA_025352765.1 of Devosia sp. Taxonomy (GTDB): domain Bacteria; phylum Pseudomonadota; class Alphaproteobacteria; order Rhizobiales; family Devosiaceae; genus Devosia_A. The sequence continues at coordinate 7,865 of JANXSI010000709.1, forward strand.
GGCACTCCGGCACGACATCATCACGGATGGCGAGAAGCTTCTGACCGGGTTCGGCAGCGCTGATCTTTCGGATGCGGCTATCGGTAATCTCGCCCACTATCTCGCGCTTCGACACCACGACGTGCGGCCGCTGCAGCGTCAGCTCATGTGGCGCGGTCTGTCGTCGATCGGACGACTCGAAGGACGGGTGCTCCCCGCAATCGATGCCGTGATCGGGGCGCTTGCGTCACTTGCTGGCGAGGCGAGTCCGTTTTCGTCCCCGACCGAGGCCGAATTCTTCGCCGGCGATGAACGCCTCGGGTTGGCCTCGGATCTGCTGTTCGGCCAGCGGCCCGAGGGCCGTCGCACCCGGATCATGGTGACGATGCCGAGCGAGGCGGCGGCGGATCCCGCCTTCATTCTCGATCTGGCGCGCCGGGGCATGGATATTGCGCGCATCAATTGCGCGCATGACGATCCTGAGGACTGGCAAGCCATAGCGAGCCATGTGCGTGCTGCGGAAGTGAAGCTGGGGCGCCGGTTGGCGGTGCTGATGGACATTGCCGGTCCGAAAATCCGGACAGAAGCCGTGATCACACCGGAAAAGACGCGACTGCAAGTGGGGGACCGGCTCCGGCTCGTGGCCCAGGGGCAACCGCGCGTGGACGAGTTGGCGCGTTTCGGCGCTGCAGTGTCCCTGCCCGAGATGGTCAATCGTCTCTCGGTGGGCGACCGCGTGCGCTATGACGACGGCAAGCTCGAGGGCGTGGTCGAGACAGTTTCGGGCGGCGAAGCCGTGGTGCGCGTGACGGTGACCAAGACCGGGGGTGCCAAGCTCAAGCCGGAAAAGGGGCTCAACCTGCCCGACACGGCGCTTGGCCTCTCGCCGCTGACGAGCAAGGACGAAAGTGACCTCGCGACGGTTATCGGCCATGCCGACATGATCGACTATTCGTTCGTCAGCCGGGCCGACGACATCGACATTCTGGAGGCGGCGCTGGCGCGTCACGGCCTCGCGGACAAGCCGCTCGGCCTTGTCGCCAAGATCGAAATTCCGGAGGCGGTGAAGAACCTGCCGGCCATGATCGCGCGTGCGGCGGATCGCAGGCCGTTCGGGGTGATGATCGCGCGAGGCGACCTTGCGGCGGAGATCGGCTTTGAACGTCTGGCTGAGATGCAGGAGGAAATCCTCTGGATCTGCGAAGCGGCGAGCGTTCCGGCTATCTGGGCGACGCAGGTGCTCGAGGATCTCGTCACCACCGGGGTGCCGTCGCGTGGCGAAATGACCGACGCCGCCATGGCGTCGCGTGCCGAATGCGTGATGCTCAACAAGGGGCCGGCGGTCGGCACAGCGATCGAGTTGCTCGACCGACTGCTGTCGCGCATGGACGACCACCAGTACAAGAAGACGCCGATGCTGCGGGCCCTCAAGTCCTGGTAGAACGAGTATCCAGTCAGTTTGCTACTCGGAGAACTGCTCCCAGTCACGCGCGAAGAAGCGGCGGTACAGCGGCAGCAACGCGGCACCCCGCGCCGGAGCGGCGCCGCCGAGGTGCCCGATGGCGACTTCGGGGCGCTCCGCGGTGAGGGTGGGGAGTTCCCGTCCGTGGCGGCGGACGCTTTCCACCAGCCGTTCGACGATCGGGCGCGGCATCACTCCGTCGATGACGGCAAAGCTCAACTCGATCACCGCAGCGGTGTTCACCACGGCCTTGGCGATGGATTGTCCGGCGTCCTCGATCCACTCGCTGGTCTGCGGCTCGAGCGACTCCCAGTCCCAACCGAGCGGATTGCCGGGGGGGATGGGGATGCCCGCGGCAAACAGCTTGGTCTCAAATGCGGTGATCGAGGCGGTGAGGTGCACGAAGTTGTTCTGGCCGAAACGATCGGTGATGATCATCGAGCCGAGATTGGCCGAGTTGCCCGTGGGGCCCTCCCAGAGCGTGCTCTGGGCCACGATGCCTGCGCCGATGAACGTGCTGACGAGAAAATAGGCAAGATTGGCCGGGCGTGGTTGTGGCAGGGCAAGCAGTTCCGCCCAGCAGGCGGCGTTGCCATCATTGAAGGGGATGGTGGTGAGCCCGCTCATCGCTTCTAGCCTTGCGGCAATGTCGACGTCCGTCCAGAGTTTGACATCGGCCTCGCCGGCGCCCAGCAGGTCGATGTTGCGCGCGATGCCGGAGGGCGAGGCAATGCCGACACCCACGAGGCGCGGTCGTTCCTCGGGCGACAGGGTGGCCACCAACAAGCGGATCACCGACGCGACTTCGTCGAAGACCGTCCGAGCGTCGGGATAGGGGTATTCCCAGTGATGCTCTTCGAGCTGTTGTCCGGCCATATCGAGGAGTTGCACCTGGCAGGTGCGCCAGCCAATTTCGCAGCCAATCGCAAAGGCACTTCGGGCCTCAATGAAGTAGGGCGTCGCCGGTTGCCCGCGCATGCCGCGGCGAACTTCGCCGCGCTTGATGAAGCCGGCCTTCTCGAGTTCGCCCAAAATCCTGGATACGGTCTGTGGTCCCAGACCGGATTTGCGAGCCAATTCGGCACCGGAAATGCCGGGCGTTGTCGCAATGAGCGTCATGATGGCGCGTTCATTGGCGAGCCGCACCCCGAACTTCTGAACGCCACGGGGGGGCTTGAATTCATGTAGCGTGCGAATTGCGCTCATTGGTCAATTTCTCAAGGCAGGCATCATATTGCAGGAGCAGACTCTTCACATCGACGTAACTAGGCCGCCTTGCGCTGTCCACCAAGGAAACGGTTGAGGTCATCCGCCGAAAGGGGCCTGGAGAAATAGAAGCCCTGAAGCCGGTCGCAGCCCGCAAGGCGCAGGAAGTCGAACTGTTCCAGGTTCTCGACGCCTTCGGCGGTAATGCCAAGGTCGAGTGAGTTGCTCATGGTGATCATCGCCATGACCATCGCCTGGGCCTCGACCGAGGTGTCAAGATCCCTGACGAAGTTGCGGTCGATCTTGAGCTTGTCGAAACCGAACTGCCTCAGGTACAGCAAATTGGCATAGCCCGTTCCGAAATCGTCGAGAGAGACCTTCACACCCAGATTCTGCAGTCCCCGGATCTGCGACACGGCGCGCGCTTCGTCGGCGACCAGTACGGACTCAGTCAGTTCGATCTCGAGCCGGGAAAGCGGGAACCCTTCTTCCGCAAGCACGCGGCGGACGGTCTCGACCATGTCGACGAGCTGGATCTGCTGGGCGGAGACGTTCACAGAGACCCCGATTTCCGGCCATGCCCGGGCCGCTCGTACGGCCTTGCGCAGGATGGTTTCACCTAACTCGACGATGAGACCAGTCGCCTCGGCCACAGGAATGAATTCGACAGGCGATATTGGACCCAGTTCCGCATCGGTCCAGCGCGCCAACGCCTCGACGCCCAGCACGTTTTGACCATCCGCGGACATCAGGGGTTGAAAGGCGACCTCCAGGCCATCGGTCGCCAGAACCTTGCGGAGCGCCGCCTCCAGAACCAGTCCACGCGCGACCCGCGCCTCCATCAGCGCCTCGAACCCATAGGCCCGACCGCCACCGTCCTTTTTGGCGCTGTGCAAGGCGAGATCGGCCCGCCTGAGAAGGTCCTGTTCGTCTGCCCCGTGCAGCGGCGCGATGGCAAAGCCAATCGAGCAGTTCAGCATGACGGGAGGGCGGCCCGGCAGCACGAAAGGCTGGTCGGTCACGGCACGCATCCGATTGGCGGTGACGGCAGCGTGGTCGGCGACACCGCACGGCACCAGCAAGATGAACTCATCGCCGCCGGTGCGCGCCATGAAGCATTCGGGGAATTCGGTCGATAGCCGTTCACTCAAGGCAACCAGTGCTCTGTCACCGGCCTGCTGACCCATCGTGTCGTTGAGGGTTTTGAAGCGGTCGAGATCGAGACTGACGACCCCGAGCAGGTCTTCACCTTCACGGACACGATCCAGTTGACGGGCAAACTCCTCATTGAAGGCGAGCCGGTTCGGCAGGCCCGTGAGGAAATCGGTCCTCGCCAGGACGGCCTCCCGCTTCGCAGCGTCGTGCATCTGGAGCGTCTGCCGCCGAACGAGCACAATGGTCAGCAGCGCGATTCCGGCCACCAGCGCGCCGGCGATCGCGAAGCCGCCTGACATCGCCTGCAACATCCTGCTGCCGGGAAGATCGACGTCCCAGGCGATTACCCCGACCTTCTGGCCGACGAAGGAATAGACGGGCGTTGACTGCTGCCGCTGGGGCGAGGGTGCCAGCGCAGACCCGGTGGCGCTCTTCAGCGAAGCCGGATCGGTCCACTGCAATCCCGGGAAGCCGATCGACCGCCCGAAACGCCCCATATAGTTCGCATCGAGTTCGAACATCGCGATCAACAGCGGCGGCCTTGCTCCCGCGGGAAGCGCCGGGGTCGGCTCGGAGTCCGGGACGATCGTCTGGACAACAAGATTGACGGGCTTGCCGTCAATGAGCCGCACGTCGGCGATTGATCGGTGCTGGATCGTGTGGCCGTTGCCCAGATCGACGTCTGTCACGTTGACCAGCGGCGACAGCGACCCGAAAGGCGACCGGAGCGCGGTTATCATGTCGCTCACTTCCGGGGCGTCGAGTGCGAACTGGCGGCCGTCGTCGGTCTTTCCGTCCTCGAAGCCGAAAACCGGTTTGTCCTCGCCGTCCACGACGTAGATTTCGGCATACCCCAACAGGCGAGAGAGGTATTCGCCGTAGAACTCTCGCATCCAGTCGCCGTTGGGGTGACCTGCGGTGTTGGTGTAGGCGTCCTGCCAGATGGTCTCAGGGCGCAGTTCGCGCTCGAGGCGGCGCGACTGGCTGGAGACCGCCTTTTGCACCGTCGAGGCCTGGCGTTCGGCCGTGACTCTGTCGACTTCGGTGTAGGCCAGATAGAACGACCCGCCGACAATCGCCAGCATTGCGGCGGTCAGCACGGCAAGCGTCAGAACGAGCCGGTTTGGCGACTTCAGGGCCGTCAACATAGTCAGCTTCCCAGGATTGCAGACGTCGAGGCGGTCGATCAGCAGTTATACATTACATTCGGAGGTGCGAATTAATACGGGGTTTAAGGCTTGAGCGGCATTTGCGTGTCCAAGCGGCTGCCGCCGACAAGATCGTGTCATCGCGCCTCCCAATACAATCAAAGGTCGTGGAATTGGCTAAAACGAAGGTAACGAGCAAGAGCGGGCCGGCGGGCCAAAGGTCCGGATTTACGCGACTTTTCATGCTTGGAATGCTTGGAATGCTGCTGCTTTCGGCATTGTTTGCCCTTGGCGTCGGCGGTCCCATCGTCATCTACTAGGCTTGCCCGGAGATGGACACGAGTTTCTTAACTCTACGGTCAGAAACAATCGTCGGGGCCGCCGCGCCGATCAAGCGGGCGTCGTTGGGCCGTGCGTCCTGGCGGGGAGCGTGCTGGCCTCGATCCTGGGCCGTGACGTCGGCTCCCTAGGATCAGCCAGCGGGCTCTTGTGCCGACCGGAACTGCAGCCTGCCTTACCGGCAACGCTGTTGCCCCCTGATGCGCCGCCAGCTTTGCCATCGCCCACCGATTGAACAGGTTCCGCTAGCGTCTCATCATGTTTACGGCGATGCTCCGTGAGAGCGCCGGTCGCCGTGGTGACGCAGGACGGCCTAAACGCCTTGCGTCGGCGAGCCGTCGCCCCTAATTCAACCCTCGATCGACCATTGATGCCGTTTGACCGCATGTGCGGCCGTGGAGACCGCCTTGTCCCGTCCAGGACCTTCCAACACGCCACGTCCGCCAGGTAATCTCTTGTCGCTGCTCGTGCCGTACTGGCCCTGGGTTGCCCTGCTCGTCGCCCTGACGATCATCGGTAATGCCCTCAATCTTGTGGTGCCGCAGCTCATCTCCCGGTCGATCGATACCGCTTCGGCACCCGGGTTCAGCCTGCTGCCGCTGGTGCTCGAGTTTGCTGTCGTGTCCGCCGGCATCTTTGCCTTCACCTACGGGCAGAACATCCTGCAGACGATCACGTCGGAGCGGGTGGCGCGCGACATTCGGCGGCAATTGGTCGGCCGGATCGCGCAGCAGGACTTTGCTTATATCCAGGCCATCACGCCCGCGCGGCTGTTGACCAATCTCACGTCCGACGTCGACGCGATCAAGAGCTTTGTCTCGCAGGCCATTGCGTCGATTGTCTCGTCGCTGTTCCTGATCGTCGGCGCCAGCGTGCTGCTGCTGTTGATCAACTGGCAACTGGCGCTTGCGGTGCTGCTGGTGGTACCGATTATTGCAGTGACGTTCTATGTGGTGCTGACGCGAGTCCGAAAGCTGTTCCGGCGATCGCAGGCGGCGATCGACTGGCTCAACAAGGTGATCAACGAGAGTATTCTTGGATCGTCGCTCATCCGGCTGCTCAATTCGCAATCGAGCGAGTACGACAAGTTTCTTGCCGCCAACAGCGAAGCGCTCGGCATCGGCATGAGCATCCTCAGGCTGTTTGCGGGACTGATCCCGGCGATCATGTTCCTCACCAACCTCGCGACGCTGGTGATCCTGGCGTTCGGTGGCCATCTGGTGATCACCGGCGCGATGACGCTGGGGCAGTTCACGGCATTCAACTCGTACCTCGCGATCCTGATCTTTCCGATCCTGATCATCGGCTTCATGAGCAATGTGGTGGCGCAGGCGCAGGCCTCGTTCGACCGCATCTCACAGGTCCTCAACGCCGACGAACCCAGACCGGGCGGAACACTCGATGTGGAATTGCGCGGCGACATCGAGGTCGCGGGCGTCTCGATGCGCTACGGCCAGCGGCTGGCGCTCGACGATGTGAGCTTTGTGGCGAAAGCCGGAACGCGGACGGCGATCATCGGCCCGACGGCGGCGGGCAAGACGCAGTTGCTCTATGCCATGACCGGCCTGATCGAACCGGCCGCGGGGCGGATCAGCTATGACGGGCGGGCGATCGACGACTACGACAAGCAGGCGCTGCATCGGCAGGTCGCGCTGGTGTTCCAGGACAGCGTGACGTTCAACCTGACGCTGCGCGAGAACATTGCCTTCAGCAACATCGTCGACGATGCCAGCCTCGAAAAGGCAATCGACACGGCCGAACTCGAGGAGTTCGTGGCGACCCTGCCGCAAAAGCTCGACACGATCGTTTCCGAGCGCGGCACGTCGCTGTCGGGCGGGCAGAAGC
>JANXSI010000726.1 GCA_025352765.1 Devosia sp.
GAACGGGCTCGGCAACGAGATCATCGTGGCGGACATGCGTGGCCGCAGGGACCGGATGGCGCCCGCAGCGGCAATCGCCATCAATGCCGATCCGGCCACCAAGTTCGACCAGATCATGGCGATCCACGATCCGCGGACGCCCGGCACGTTCGCCTATATCGAAATCCTCAATTCCGACGGCACCTTAGCCGAGGCCTGCGGCAACGGCATGCGCTGCGTCGTGCAAAAGCTCAGCGCCGAGACCGGGCAAAAGTCCTTCGTGTTCGAGACGGTCGCCGGGATCCTGACCGGCGACGAGCACGCCGACGGAACCATCACGGTCGACATGGGCAAGCCACGCCTGGGCTGGCAGGACATCCCGCTCAGCGAGGAGTTTGCCGACACCACCGGCATCGAGTTGCAGATCGGGCCGATCGACGCGCCCGTGCTGCACACGCCCTCGGTGGTCTCGATGGGCAATCCGCATGCTACCTTCTGGGTCGAAAACGACGTCTGGGGCTATGCGCTCGACCGTTTCGGGCCGCTGCTCGAGAACCACCCGATCTTCCCGAAGCGTGCCAACATCTCGGTCGCGCAGGTCGTTGCGCCCGACCACATTATCCTCCGCACCTGGGAACGGGGGGCTGGGCTGACTCGGGCCTGCGGCACCGCCGCCTGCGCGGCGCTGGTCAATGCCGTCCGCACCAAGCGGACCGGCCGCAACGCGACGGTGACGCTGCCCGGCGGCGACCTGCTGATCGAATGGCGGGCCGACGATCATGTTATGTTGACGGGGCCCGCGACCTACGAGTTCTCGGGTGAGCTCGATCCGGACTCGGGCGCCTGGTCGCGCGACGTCGAGGCCGCCTGATGGCCATCGAAACGCTGACCTTCGGGTGCCGGCTCAACGCCTACGAGTCCGAGGTGATGAAGGCCGAGGCCGAGAAGGCGGGACTGTCAAGCGCCTTGATCATCAACACGTGCGCCGTAACGGCCGAGGCAGTGCGCCAGGCGAAACAGGCGATCCGCAAGGCCCGGCGGGATGAGCCTGAGCGCAAGATCATCGTCACAGGCTGCGCGGCGCAGACCGAAGCCCGATCGTTCGGAGAAATGGTAGAAGTCGATCTTGTCATCGGCAATGCCGATAAGATGAGGGCCGAGAGCTACCAGCCGATGGCGTTCGGCGTGCCGCTCAACGACAAGGTGCAGGTCAACGACATCATGAGCGTTCGGGAAACCGCCGGTCATCTCATTGAGGGCATGGACGGTCGTGCTCGCGCCTTCGTCCAAGTGCAGAACGGCTGCGATCATCGCTGCACCTTCTGTATCATCCCCTATGGCCGGGGTCCGTCGCGCTCGGTGCCGATGGGTGCCGTGGTGGAGCAGATGAAACGGCTGGTGGGCAATGGCTATCGCGAACTTGTGCTGACCGGCGTCGATATAACATCGTATGGTGCCGATCTGCCGGGACAGCCGAGCCTCGGAAAGCTAGTACAGTCGATCCTGCGGCACATTCCGGATCTGCCGCGGCTCAGGATCTCGTCGATCGACTCGATCGAGGCCGATGCGGCATTGTTTGACGCCATCGTCAGCGACCGCCGGTTGATGCCGCACCTGCACCTCAGCCTGCAGTCGGGCGACGACATGATCCTCAAGCGCATGAAGCGCCGGCATCTCAGGGCTGATACGCTCGAGTTCGTCGCCAAGGCGCGGGCGCTGCGACCGGACCTGGTGTTCGGGGCCGACCTCATCGCCGGCTTTCCGACCGAGACCGACGCGATGTTCGAAAACTCGCTGGCAATCGTCAAGGACGCGGACATCACCTATCTCCACGTCTTCCCCTATTCCCCCCGCGAGGGCACACCAGCGGCCAAGATGCCCCAGGTCCCCCGCGCCGTCGCCAAGCAGCGTGCTGCGCAATTGCGGGCCCTCGGCGAGGAGAAATATAAGATGTTCTGCGGAACGCGCGTTGGCGCCGTCGAAACCGTGCTCGTCGAACGCGACGGACTTGGCCGTACCGAGCAGTTCGTGCCGATCGCAGTTCCTGGCCGTTCGCCGGGTGAGATCGTTTCGGTGCTCGTCGCCGGGGTCACCGCTGACGGCCTCGTCGGCGAACCATTGCGCACGGCCGCCTGATGGCCGATCCCAAACCCAGTCTGTTCAAGCGGCTGTTCGGTGGTGAGGCCCCGGCGACGCCGACACCGAACCCTGCAGCACCCGAAATTCCTGGCCCGCCCGAGATGTCGCCGCCACAGCAACCGGCGCCGAAACTCAGCTGGATCCAGAGGCTGGCGACGGGGCTGAAGCGTTCGTCCGATCAGTTGACTGGCGGCATCGCCTCGGTCTTCACCAAGAAGAAGCTCGACCAGGCGATGCTCGACGAGCTCGAGGATCTCCTGATCCAGGGCGATTTCGGCCTCGACATGGCAGCGACGGTGACTGCGGCGCTCCGCAAAGACCGGTTCGACCACGACATATCGAGCGATGAAGTACGCCGGGTCCTCTCCGCCGAGGTCGAGAAGGTGCTCTCCACCGTAGCGCGACCGCTGGATGTCGAGGGGCGTAAGCCATTCGTGATCCTCATGGTCGGGGTCAACGGGTCCGGCAAGACGACGACAATCGGCAAGCTTGCGAGCCTTTATGGGGCGCAGGGAAAACATGTTATGCTGGCCGCTGGCGACACGTTCCGCGCGGCCGCGATCGAGCAGTTGCAGATCTGGGGGCAGCGTACCAGCGCGCCCGTGGTGGCGCGCGCTACCGGTTCGGACGCCTCGGGCCTCGCCTTTGACGCGATGACCGAGGCCAAAGCCGCCGGCAGCGACATCCTCATCATTGATACCGCCGGCCGGCTGCAGAACCGCGACGAGCTGATGAGCGAACTCGAAAAGCTTATCCGGGTGATCAAGAAGGTCGATCCGAGCGCGCCGCATGCCACACTTCTGACGCTTGACGCCACCACTGGACAGAATGCGCTTAACCAGGTGGACATCTTCGGCAAACGCGCGGGCGTCACCGGGTTGGTAATGACCAAGCTCGACGGCACGGCGCGCGGCGGTATTCTCGTGGCCATTGCAAAGACATACGGACTGCCGGTGCATTTCATCGGCGTCGGAGAGGGCGTCGACAACCTGGAGCCGTTCGCGGCTGCGGACTTTGCGCAGGCCCTGGTAGGTGAGGTCTAGATGACGGACGAAAAGCGGGCCGAGACAGCCCCGGCACCATCCAACAAGGCGGACCCCACCTGGGCAGAGCTTAAACCGCAGATGATCAAGCTAGCGCTTGAGCTGGGGCCGCTGGTGGTGTTCTTCGTGGTCAACAGCCGCGCCGACATATTCGTGGGCACGGCCTGGTTCATGGGCGCCATGGTGGTTGCCCTGCTGCTGAGCTGGCTGCTGCTTAAGCGCATTGCCGTCATGCCTCTGGTGACGGGCGCGGTGGTCATGGTGTTCGGCGGGCTGACGCTCTGGCTCCACGACGACACCTTCATCAAGATGAAGCCGACGGTGATTAATTCGCTGTTTGGAGTGGTGCTGCTGGGCGGTCTGCTGTTCGGCCAGTCGCTACTGAAATACGTCTTCGGCGACGTCTACAAGCTGAAGCCGCGGGGCTGGACCATCCTCACGCTGCGCTGGGGCGTGTTCTTCCTGTTCCTCGCGGTCCTGAACGAAGTCGTCTGGCGCGGCACGGCGTCCTACCTGCCGGCCAAGGAAGCGACAGACGCCTGGGTCGCTTTCAAGGTCTGGGCGACGATGCCGCTGACGGTGGTGTTCGCGGCCTTCCAGCTGCCGATCCTGACCAAGTATGCGCCGGACCCATCGGTGCATCCCCTCGCCGAGGTGATCCCACCTATGGATCCGCTTCCCTAATCAGGGCGTCCTGAGCAGTTGGTTCTTGGCGAGGTTAAGCGTCAGCTCCAGGCCGGACGCGGAGGCGATCTCCTCGGGTAGGACATAGCGATCGCCGTCAAGAAGCCCAGCCGCATCGATCCGGACGTAGCCTTCCAGCAGCAGACGGTCGCGCCGGGTCTGCGACAGCTCTGCTGCACCAAAAGCTTCACCGATCACGCCCGTGATCGCGGTCTCGCATTGGCTTTCAGCGCTGTTGCCATCCTCGGCAGGACCGTTTCGGCGAACTGGAAGTCATCGACCATGCCGATGTGCTTGCGGTCGTTGTCGTAAACCTTCATGCCGATTTGCATGTCGGGGGGCAGCACGTCCATGGGTCTTCCTCGATTGATCGAAGAGCGAACGGCCCGCCCCCGCAGACGTTCCAACCAGTTATGAACTAGGTTAAGGGACGCGCGAACCCTCCGGCTAGCCTTTCGCGGCGCGGGCCAGCGCCGGCACGATTTCCTTGTCGATATCCTCCATCGCCAGCGGCCCAGTGTGCTTGAAGCGGATTACGCCCTTGGCGTCGACAATGAACGTCTCGGGCACGCCGTAAACACCCCAATCGATCGACGTGCGGCCGTCCCCATCGGCGCCGACGGCGTCGTAGGGATTGCCCAGTTCGGCCAGGAACGCCTTGGCGTTTTCGGCGGCGTCCTTCTGGTTGATTCCGTAGATCGGAATGCCGGTTTCGCGCTTCAGCGCCTCGAGCACCGGATGCTCGTCGCGGCAAGGAATGCACCAGCTGGCAAAAACGTTGACCACCGTCACCTGGCCCTTGAGCTTTGCGGTATCAAAGCCGGGCAGGCCGAGCCCGGCGATGGCCGGGAGGGTAATGTCGGGTGCGGGCTTGTCGATCAGCACCGAGTGCACCAGCGTCGGGTCACGGTCGATGTTGAGCGCGAACACCGCAATCAGGGCGACAAGCGCGACCAGTGGCAGAAGCGCGAGGGCGATACGGGTGGGCTGCTTCACACCGACGGTCCGTTGGCTGGCACTGCCGAGCGGCGGCGGATACCTTGCGCCTCGAGGCCCTTGAGCCGGGCATCGACGCGGCGGGCGCTGAGCCACACCCAGCCGATCAGCCCGAGCGTCGCAATGCCGATGCCCGCATAAGCCCAGACGATGAAGATGTTTTCGGCGCTGCCCGTGATCATGCGGCCTCCCCTGTCGCAAGCTTCGCAGCGGCCTGCCGGCCAAGCGTTTCGGCCCGGCGACGCAGGATCTCAGTGCGCATCGACACGACGTGCAGCAGAACGAACAGCAGCGTGAAGGCGATCATCATGCTGAACAGAGGGGTCAGCAGCGAGGGCGGCATCTTGGGGCCGGTCGGGGTGAGGATGCTGGCGGGCTGGTGCAGCGTGTTCCACCAGTCGACCGAGAACTTGATCACCGGAATGTCCAGGGCTCCGACCAGCGTCACCACGGCCACGATTCGCGCTGCGCGCAGCTGGTCGTCGAAGGCGCGCCAGAGCGCGATGATCCCCAAATAGATGAAGAGCAGGATCAGGGTCGAGGTCATCCGACCGTCCCACTCCCAGAAGGTGCCCCAGGTCGGCCGGCCCCACAACGCGCCTGAAAACAGCGCCATCGCAGTGAACGTCGCGCCGAGCGGCGCCGCGGATTTGGCTGCGACATCAGCCAGCGGGTGGCGCCAGACGAGCGTTCCGAGGCTCGCCACCACCATCACCCCGTAAACGAACTGGCTGAGCCAGGCGTTGGGAACGTGGATGTACATGATGCGGACCGTCTCGCCCATCTGGTAGTCGGCGGGCGAGTTGAAGAAGGCGAACCAGAGGCCAATGGCAAACACTGCGGCCGTCGCCAGCCCAAGGGGCCAGAGCACCGGCCGGCTCCACGACATGAAGGCGCCCGGATGGGCGAGCCGCGAGAACCAGTTGGGTTTCTTGAGTTGCGTTGCTGCGTCTGTCACGTCGGCCTTCTCGGCTTCCACTGGTCATTCCCGTCATCGCGGGATCGGCGCCGAAGCACAACAACACATTGCTTGCGGTCCTATTCCGATCCTACTCGAAGCGCCAGCGCTGCGGCAAACGGACAAAAGGCCACGGAAACGAGGCTGAGGGCGGCAAGAAACAGCAGCGCTGCATTGCTGCCGTCGGGGGCTGCGACCAGCGCGACGCCGAAAATCAGTACCGGGATGCATAGCGGCAGGATCAAGACTGGCGCGAGGAGGCCCCCGCGCTTCAGCGACACGGTCACAGCCGCGCCGATGGCGCCGAAGGCCGTGAGGGCGGGCGTGCCGATCAGGAGCGCCAGCACCGTGCGCCCCCAACTGGCCATGTCCATCGCCAAAAGCACCGCCAGCAATGGGCTCGCGACGATGAGCGGCACAGCGCTCAGCAGCCAGTGCGCCAGCACCTTGGCGGCGACCACTGCTTCGAGCGGAATGGCGGCATGACGAAACAGCAGCAGCGAGCCGTCGTCCTCGTCGGCGCGGAACAGCCGGTCGAG
>JANXSI010000207.1 GCA_025352765.1 Devosia sp.
ATCGACCAGGTGATCTACGTCACCCGCGACACCCACAAGAAGATCGTTCTGGGCGCCGGCGGCCAGACCATCAAGTCGATCGGCGCCGACAGCCGCAAGGAGCTGATGGAGATCTTCGAAACCAAGGTACACCTCTTCCTGTTCGTGAAAGTGCGCGAGAAGTGGGCCGACGACCCGGAGCGCTATCGCGAAATGGGGCTGGAGTGGACCAAGTAGCCGTCATGCCGAGCAAGTCGAAGCATGCAGTGGAGCGGTGAAGGCCTGATCATCGGCGTGCGGCGGCACGGCGAGACCAGCGTCATCGCCGAGGTCATGGTGGCCACCAAGGGCCGCACTCTCGGCCTGATCCGCGGCGGTCGCTCGAGCAAGCTCGCCGCGACGCTGCAGCCCGGCAACACCGTGCAGGTCGTCTGGCGGGCCCGGCTCGAGGAGCATCTGGGCAGCTTCGTCGTCGAGCTCATCGATGCGCGCGCTGCCGACCTCATCGCCGACCGCACCCGTCTCTATGCCAGCCAGCTCGTCTGCGAACTGCTACGCCTGCTGCCCGAACGCGATCCGCACGACCGGCTGCTTGGCATGGCCGTCGATCTGCTCGACGATGGGAAAACCGCGCTGGACCTCGGCGCGGAACTCGCCCGCTTCGAGCTGACGCTGCTCGACGAACTCGGCTTCGGCCTCGACCTCTCGGCCTGCGCGGTCACCGGCACCACCCTCGATCTTACTCACGTCTCGCCGAAGACCGGCCGCGCCGTCAGCCGCGAGCCGGCAAAGCCCTATTGCGACCGGCTGCTACGCCTGCCGCAGTTCCTGATCTCGAATGCTGACCCGACGCCGCCCGACATCGCCGACGCGTTCCGGCTGACCGGCCACTTCCTCGACATGCACGTCTGGAGCGCCCGCCAGCTCGAGCCGCCGGCCATCCGCGACAGCCTGATCGAGGCGCTGACGGATGCGGGTTATGCGCCGGAGTGGCGCGACTAGCACGACAAGTTCTGTGATCGCCTTCTCCCCCTGTGGGAGAAGGTGCCCGAAGGGCAGATGAGGGGCTTCGCGCCGTGCCGCAGGCAAAATCGCTCCAGTGGAGCGATTTTAGGCAAGAAGGCCATGAGAGCTATGCTCGAATGGCGGGGCAAAGCGACGTCATGCCCACCGCCACACCCCAACCGTTTCGGCCTCCGCGCGCCAATCTCGACTATAGTCCGGACATGATTCGTTCCTGGACTTGCCGATGACCGCCGACGCCGAAATCCTGCCGCCTGATGACAACCGATCCATCGTCGATCTGCGTCGGGCGCTCGAGGAGCGCTACCTCTCCTATGCGCTGTCGACCATCACCCAGCGCGCCCTTCCGGACGTCCGCGACGGGCTGAAGCCGGTCCATCGCCGCATCCTTCACGTCATGCGGCTGCTCCGGCTCGATCCGGCTGAGGCCTACAAGAAATCGGCAAAAGTCGTCGGCGACGTCATCGGCGGATTCCACCCGCATGGCGACCAGTCGATCTACGACGCGCTGGTCCGGCTCGCGCAGGATTTTTCCATGCGCTACCCGCTGGTCGACGGGCAGGGCAATTTCGGCAACATCGATGGTGATAACGCCGCCGCCTATCGCTACACCGAAGCCAAGATGACCGACATCGCCATGCGGCTGATGGAGGGCATGGCCGAGAACGCCGTCGACTTCAAACCGACCTATGACGGTTCCGATAAGGAGCCGGTGGTACTGCCGGCGAACTTCCCCAACCTCCTCGCCAACGGCTCGACCGGTATCGCCGTCGGCATGGCGACGTCGATCCCGCCGCACAACGTCGCCGAGCTGTGCGAGGCGGCGCTGGCGCTGATCGCCAAGCCCGAGACCACCGTCGAAGAGCTGATCCATCACGTGCCCGGTCCGGATTTCCCGACCGGCGGCGTGCTCGTTGAATCGCGGGCGTCGATCCTTGAATCCTACAGGACCGGACGCGGCTCGTTCCGGTTGCGGGCGCGCTGGCATCGCGAAGACAAGGGACGCGGCGTCTACCAGATCGTCGTCACGGAAATCCCGTACGGCGTACAGAAGAGCAAGCTTGTCGAAAAGGCGGCCGAACTGCTGCTCAGCAAGCGTCTGACGCTGCTCAAGGACATCCGCGACGAAAGCTCCGACGACATCCGTCTGGTGCTCGAGCCGCGTGCCGGGACGGTCGATCCGATCATCCTCATGGAGCAGATGTTCAAGCTGACCGACCTCGAGCAGCGCTTCCCGCTCAACATGAACGTGCTCGACCACGGCACCGTGCCGAAGGTGATGAGCCTGAAGGACGTGCTCAGGGCCTGGCTCGAGCATCGCAAGGACGTACTGGTCCGCCGCACCCAGCACCGGCTCGATCAGATCGTGCACCGCCTCGAGGTGCTCGATGGCTACATCATCGCCTTCCTCAATCTCGATGAGGTGATCCGCATCATCCGCGAGGAAGACGACGCCAAGGCCTCGCTGATCGCCACGTTCAGCCTCAGCGACGTGCAGGCGGAAGCCATTCTCAACATGCGCCTGCGCTCGCTGCGCAAGCTCGAAGAGATGGAACTGCGCACCGAGCACAAGACGCTGACCGACGAGCACGCCCACCTGACCAGCCTCCTCGGCTCGGACAAGAAGCAATGGGGCGAGATCACCAAGCAGATCGCCGAGCTCAAGAAGGCCTATGGCAAGGACACCCCGCTCGGTCGGCGCAAGACCGAATTCGCCGAAGCCCCCAATGCCGAACTGGCCGAGGAAGCCGAGTCCGCCTTCATCGAGAAGGAGCCCATTACCGTGATCCTGTCCGAGAAGGGCTGGATCCGGGCGCTCAAGGGCCACACCCCCGAAATCGACGAAAAGGGTTTCAAGGCCGGTGATCGCCTGAAGCTCGCAATCTACGCCGAAACCACCGACAAGCTGCTGGTGCTCTCGACCGGCGGCAAGGTCTTCACCATCACGCCCGATCGCTTGCCCGGCGGCCGCGGGCAGGGGGAACCGCTCCGTCTCATGGTCGATATGGAAGAAGGCCAGGACTTCGTCGATCTGTTCGTTTTCAGGCCGGGCGCTAAGCGGCTGATCGCGTCCAACGTCGGTAACGGTTTCCTCGTGCCTGAGGACGAGTTGATTGCTAACACCCGGAAGGGCAAGCATGTGCTCAACGTGGCGGGAACTGAGGAAGCCAAGCTGATCGTGCCGGCGCTCGGCGACACCGTCTCGGTGATCGGAGATAACCGCAAGATGGTCATCTTCCCGGCTGCCGAACTGCCCGTGATGGCCCGCGGCAAGGGGGTTCGGCTGCAGAAGTACAAGGATGGCGGCTTGTCGGACGTCAGCGTCTTCGCCGCCTCCGAGGGACTGAGCTGGGTCGACACCTCCGGGCGTACCTTCACCAAGTCGATGTCGGAACTGCGCGACTGGGTCGGCGAGCGTGCCCAGGCCGGCCGTCAACCGCCGGCAGGCTTCCCACGGAACAACAAGTTCGGGCGCTGATGATCGCGTCCGAGATGACCGACTGCGTAGTCTTTGTCACCCACATCTGGTCGCCGCGCATCGCTCGTCACTTCGAGCGGCTGCGAAGGGAGGCGGGGACGGTGCTGCCGGTGTTCCTGGCGTTCCACCAGACGGACAAGTCCATAGATCCGCCCGAAGGCATGTCGCCTGACATCGTGGTGCGCAACGAGGACGCCGCCGCTGTCACTCCCCACCGGTTCCGGGATCACGTCGCGAGGGGACCGCTGGCGACCTCCGGTTATGTAGATATCGTCTGGATCACCATTCTGCTCGATCGCCGATTAGGCGCGTTCGAGCGACTGTGGCTGATCGAATACGATGTCGACTTCAGCGGCGACTGGGCGGGCCTCTTCGGCCCCCTCGCTGGCCGCGACGGCGACCTGCTGGCTGCGTATGTGCGCACCAAGAGTCAGCACCCGCACTGGCCGCACTGGCCATCCTTGTCGCAGCCCTCGACAGGCCCGGTCGACCCCACGGCGGCTTTCATGCCCATCAGCCGATACTCGCGCAAATTGCTCGAAACCGCGCGTCAGGTTCTGGCTGTCCCGGGTTGGCAGGGACACCTCGAGGCGGTCCTTCCGTCCCTTGCCATCGCCCACGGCTTTACCGTTGCTGACATCAATGAGGGCGGTGTAGGCGGGCCGCGCCTGCGTCTGGGGCACTACTACACGGCTCACTTCGCGAATTCCGAAACCATCATCAGCACCCATAGCGCCCGCCCGCGTGGCTTTTCCTACTTCGTGGATCGGCCTTGGCTATTTCGTCGACCGAACACGATCTATCACCCGATCAAGACCGAGCTCGCACCGGGGGAGGTGGCAATGATCAGAGCGCACCTCTGGCGCCAGCGCCTCCGGCAGGCATTGCCGCCTTTCGTCGCTGCGTTCATCCGCTGGATGCGACGGAGAAGCTGAAGATCACCGGCAGATGGTCGCTGCCCGTCTGCGGCCCGCGGTAGAGATCATGCACGATGATGCCGCGGCCGAAGACCTGGTCGAGCGGCAGGAACGGGATGGTCTGCAGTAGTCCTTCGGGCAGCAGGAACAACTCTGGGTAGGTGATCAAATTGCGCGTTTCGCGAGTCAGGCCCGATTTCGCCTCGAAGCGCTTGAGGGCGTAGGACCACGGCGTCGAGTTGAAGTCGCCGACCACGATCAACGGGCCGCGGACGGCCTTCGCCGCCTCTTCAGCGGCTTCGAACTCTTGGCGCTGCCGCTCGATCGGGTAGGGCCAGTCCATATGCGTCGTCATCAGCGAAAAATGCGTGCCGTCGCGCAGCGTGAATCCGGCGATGATGTGGGCCGTCCGCTGCAGGCCATAGGCGTCTTTCGGGCAGTCCACCGCGCTCATCTCCTGGTCGAACGGGAACTTCGAATAGAGGCCCAGATTGGCCCGCTTTCCGCCCTGGCAGCGCACCGAATAGGGGTAGGTCGGCTTCAGCAGCGCATCGAGCTCGGACTGCTCGGGAAAATACTCCTGCAGCGCGACGATGTCCGGGTCCTGCTCGGCGATGACCCCGGCCACCCGTTTCATGTCGTAGTTGAGACCGAACAGATTGTGCGTCATCACCCGGATGATCGTCGTCTCGGGACCCGGCGGCGGCCGCGGCGCGAGGCTCGACGACCATTCGGGCCCGAACGTCCATGCCGACGACACGAACGCGACGGCCGCCACCATTTTCCAAACCGTCGGCAACCCGAGCAGCCGGCCTGCAATCGCCGCGATCAGCGTGCCGAAGAACAAGAGCAACTGCAGGTGATTGAACAGGTCGAGTATCGGCACCACCGATCCGAACATGGCAAGGATCGCCGGCGGTGCCGTTGCAAGGATCAGGAGCCTGCTCAGCAGGCGCGAAACGACGAGAAGCAGACCCAATCCGCCCTCAGTCTAGCCGGCGCCATCCCAGAGGGCCGCGCTGCACCTCCAGGGGACGGTAGTGGCCCTTGTAGGCCATCTTCGGGGAGTCCTCGACCCAGTATCCCAGATACACGTAGTTGAGGCCGGCCAGCCGCACCTGCCGCACATGGTCGAGGATCAGCAGATTCCCCAATCCGCGCTTGGAGAGGTCGGGGTCAAAGAACGAATAGACCATCGAAAGGCCATCTGGCATCACGTCCGTCAGCGCCACCGCGATCAGCGGTTTTTCCGGGTGCGAGCCAAGCCGGTACTCAACCAGTACGGTCTGCACCGGCGTGTCTTCGACCATGTATTCATAGTCGACAAAGCTCATCGCCGTCATGCC
>JANXSI010000144.1 GCA_025352765.1 Devosia sp.
TACGCCCTCAACAAGTCTCGCATGGTGCGCGTCGCCGAATACTCGCGCGAAAAGATGATCGAGCTGCGCGCCGCCACCGGCATTTTCTATGAAGGCCGTGAGCAGGGAACGCTGCAGCTGTTCCGCGAGCAGAAGCAGCTCGACCATATCGGCGGCGACGTCGACGTGCTCAAGCAGTATGGTGTTCCCTACGAGGTGCTCGACCCCGCTCAGTGCGTTGCCGCCGAGCCGGGGCTTGCAACCGCCGCTGTGCCCTTCGTCGGCGCTCTGCGTCTCCCCAACGACGACACCGGCGACTGCAATCTGTTCACCGAGCGGCTGGCGGTCCTGGCCGCCGCGGCTGGAGCAACATTCCTTTACGGTACCAGCATCGAGGGCATCGATGCAGTCGGTGATCGGATTACCGGCGTCCGCACCAGCCGGGGGCTGCTGATGGCCGACAGCTATGTCGGGGCGCTTGCGAGTTACACGCCCGAATTGGTGGCGCCGCTCGGCATCCGCCTGCCGGTCTATCCGATCAAGGGGTATTCGCTGACGGTGCCGATCACCGACGCCGCGGTGGCTCCGGTCTCGACCGTCATGGACGAGAGTTACAAGGTCGCGACCACCCGCTTCGACGATCGCATTCGAGTCGGCGGCACTGCCGAAATCGCCGGCTGGGACCTGACCCTGCGCCCGCATCGCCGCGGTCCGCTCGAACGGTCGCTGCGCGATTTGTTTCCCAAGGCCGGCGACGTCTCGCGCGCCAAATTCTGGTGTGGTCTCAGGCCCATGACACCGGACGGCACGCCCGTGATCGCGCGGGCGAAATTCTCGAACTTCTACCTCAACACCGGGCACGGCACCTTGGGCTGGACCATGGCGGCCGGCTCGGGCCAGGTGCTCGCCGATTTGATCGGCGGCAAGTCGCCCGAGATCGACACCTCAGATCTGGGTCTCGGCCGCTACGGCGGCTGAGTCGCCTCGTGCGGGACGTGCGGCCAGTCCGCGGCTGAGCCGGGTGACGCCGTGGGTGGTCTTGGCCCAGTGGCCGGGCCGGGGGATCAGTTCCAGCGCCGCCAGCACCGCTGCGATCGAATGCAGGAACCAATAGGCCGGCAGCAACAACTGGATCGGCAGCAGATGGTGCGCCCGCTGGTGGATGAGCCCGCTGACCTGGATCGCGAACGCCCCGCCTTAGCCTGAGGCGAGGATCGCCAGGCTTGTCCAGTCCCAGAGATCCTTGGGGATCACCCCGACGACGCCTTCGAGACCGAGGCGCAGCAGCAGCGACGCGGTGAACACCGTGTGCAGCAGCGAGGCGAGGATCATGCCGCCGACCAGCAGCTGGAAACCGAGGAACCCGCGCCAGCCGATCTCCTTGAGGAACCGCAGCGGCGCCCGATTGTGCACGACGAAGGTCTGCATCCAGCCCTTCATCCAGCGCGTCCGCTGCGCCATCCAGGCGCGATAGCCGAGTGGCGCCTCCTCGAGCGTGCGGCTCTCGATCGTTTCGGCGCGGAGGCCGCGGCGTGCGAGGCGGACGCCGAGGTCGGCGTCCTCGGTGACGTTGAACGCGTCCCACCCTCCCAGCGACCGCAGTGCCTCGGTACGGAAATGGTTGGAGGTCCCCCCAAGCGGCACCGGCAACCCCCAGCGCGCCAGCGCCGGCAACAGGCGACTGAAGAGCCCCGCATATTCGCCGGCGAACAGCGCCGTCAGGGCATTCTCGCTTCCGTTCTCGGGCACCAGCAGCGCCTGCAGGCAGGCGACCCCGGAATCGGCCGCAAAGCGGCCGGCAGCCAGGCGCAACTGCTCGGGGTCGGGCACGTCCTAGGCATCGAAGACGACGACATAGGTCCCGCGCACCAAGGGCAGGGCATAGTCGAGGGCCTTGGGCTTGGTGTGGGGCAACCCCTCGGGTACCTCGATCAGGCGAAACCGCGGATCGCCGAGGATTGCCCTGACGGCGCGCACCGTCTCCTGGCTGCGCTGTTCGACCACGAACTTGATGTCGAGCTTTTCCGGCGGGTAGTCGAGCGCCGCCATTGCTCGTGACAGCTGTGGGACCATCCGCGCCTCGTCGCGGAGCGGGCGCAGCACGCTGTAGACCGGCAGTTCGGCATCGGCGAGGCGCCTCGGTGGCGGGACGGCGGGCGAGGGAAGGGCCGCGAGGAAGCGCAGCAGCCCGGGGCCGAGCAGCAGCAGCGCCGTCACCGGCACGAGGATCGGCCGGGCGACGAGCGTCGCTGCCATGACCAGACTGATCAGTGCGGCCAGCACGGCGACGAACGCGATCCGGACC
>JANXSI010000162.1 GCA_025352765.1 Devosia sp.
GTCGCCGGCGGCGTGCTCGAGCTGTCGACGACGATCCGCGGCGGACCGCTGGATCTCACAGACTTCCATATCGCCTGGTTCGTGGTGGCAACGCTTGCTGCCGTCAGCGCGTTCGCATTCTTCCGCCTGCCGCCAGATTCGGGCGGCAATGTCTCCGGCCATCACGTCAAACCGCTGCCCAAGGTAGAGGCCGTCGGATAGCATATTCCGATGGACCGCTCCCTCAGCCCAAGAGTCCCATGTACAACCGCCTCGTTCCGCTCATCCTTGCTGTCGCCCTGTTCATGGAGAACATGGACTCCACCGTCATCGCTACCTCGCTGGCGGCGATCGCGCACGACATTGGCAGCGAGCCGATCGCCCTTAAGCTGGCACTGACGGCATACCTCGTGGCCCTCGCGATCTTCATTCCCATCTCAGCCTGGATGGCCGACCGCTGGGGGGCCCGTAACGTCTTCCGGGTCGCCATCGTGATCTTTGTGCTCGGCTCGATTTCCTGCGCTATCTCCAACTCGCTGTTGACCTTTGTCGGATCGCGATTTCTGCAGGGTTTCGGGGGGGCGCTGATGACGCCGGTGGCGCGGCTGGTGCTGGTTCGTGTCACGCCACGCAACCACCTCGTCGATGCCATGGCGTGGCTCAGCATTCCTGGCCTGATTGGTCCCATTGTCGGACCGCCCATTGGCGGCTTCATCACCACTTATGCCAGCTGGCACTGGATCTTTCTGATCAACGTGCCGATCGGCATCATCGGCATTGCACTCGTCAGCTGGCTATTGCCGGACTGGACCCGCAATGAGCCAAGGCGCATGGATTTTCTTGGCTTCTTCCTGTGCGGAACAGCCTTCGCCGGCTGGGTCTTCGGCATCTCGGTTATGACGCTCCCGGCTCTGCCGATCGGATTCGGCATAGGGGCCCTGATCGTCGGGACGATCGCCTGGGCCCTCTACCTCCCGCATGCCCGACGCACCGAATATCCCCTGCTCGACCTGAAGCTCTTTCGCTTCCCGCTGTTCCGCATGTCGGTGGTCGCGGGCACGTTCTTCCGCCTCGGGACCGGCGCCATGCCGTTCCTCTTCCCGTTGATGCTCCAACTCGCGTTCGGGCTGACCCCATTCCAAAGCGGCGCCATCACCTTTGCCTCTGCTGTCGGGGCGTTCGGGGCAAAGTTCGTCGCCGAGCCGATCCTCGAGAGGCTGGGGTTTCGCCTGACGCTGGTAATCGCGACCTTTGTCACCGTCCTCGGCGTTGTCGCCATGGGTTTATACACGCCCCAGACTCCGCTGCCGCTGATGATGACCCTGCTGGTGATCACCGGCTTTTTCCAGTCGATGTTCTGGACCTCGACCAACGCCTTCACCTTCGCCGACATCGACGACAAAAACGCCGGCCAGGCGACGGCTATCAGCCAGGTCGCCATCCAGCTGTCGCTCGCGTTCGGCGTGGCGCTGGGCGGAGGCGTGCTCGAGGGCGTGCGGCTGCTGCATGGCGGCGGCGAGCCGTTGCTGGGCGATTTCCACATTGCATTCTACGTGATTGCGGCGGTTGCGATGATCTCGACAGCATTGTTCATGCGCCTGCCGCGCACGGCTGGCCGGCACCTCACCGGACACGGCCATGTCCTCGAGACGCCCGCCGAATAGATTAGCCTTTGAAGCCCTTGGCGACGAGGTAAGTTTCGGCGCTGCCCGCGCGCGAGGCAGGCGGCTTGGCATGCATGGTCGTGCTGAAATGCCGTTTCAGCAGCCCCAGAAGCTCGTGTTCGGTGCCGCCCTGGAACACCTTGGTCACGAACACGCCGCCGGGCGCGAGGACCTGGATGGCGAAATCCGCCGCCAGTTCGACCAGCGCCATGATGCGGATGTGATCGGTGGCGCGATGCCCAGTCGTTGGCGCCGCCATGTCGGACAGCACGAGGTCAGCCTTGTGGCCGCCGAGCGCCGCGATCAGCGCTGCTGGCGCGTCCTCATCGTTGAAATCTTTTTGCAGCAGGATCACGCCGTCGATGGGATCCATCTCGAGATAGTCGATCCCAACGATCAGCGGGTTTTCCACCGTCGAACCGACGATAGGAGCCGCCACCTGGCACCAGCCGCCGGGCGCCGCGCCCAGGTCGACGATCCGCTGACCCTTGCGGAGCAGCTTGTAGCGATCGTTCAGCTCGATCAGCTTGAACGCGGCGCGTGAGCGATAGCCTTCCGCGCGGGCCTTGGCGACATAGGGGTCGTTGAGCTGGCGCTGCAGCCACAGGGTCGAGCCGATCTTGCGGCCCTTGCTGGTCTTGACCCTGACCTTCAGCCCGCTTTCGGTGCTCCGACCGCTGCCCTGCCCGGTTCCCTTGGCCATCACCGTCTCGCTGCCTGTGGACGCCGTCCAGTCGAACGGTCGGCGTCGATCAATGAAATCAGGATCCCTTCGCGCAGGCCGCGATCGGCGACGCGCACGCGCTCGGTCGGCCACTCGCGGCGGATCGCCTCGAAGATGGCGCACCCGGGCAGCACCAGGTCGGCACGATCCCGGCCGATGCAGGGATGGGCGACGCGGCGGTCGAACGGCATGGCCAACAGCGCTGCCATCGTCGCGTCGATCTCAGCTTTGACCATCCATAGCCCATCGACCTTCTGCCGCTCGTAACGCTCGAGGCCGAGGTGAAGCCCGGCGAGTGTCGTCACCGTTCCGGAGGTCCCGATCAAATGCACTGGGTGCTCGGCGATCATCTGCCGGAGCTTGCCGCGTCCCTTGAACTCCCGCAGGTGTCCAGCGACGAACGCGACCATTGCCTCGAAACTCTCGGGGGTCACGTCGATGCCGCCGAAGCGTTCGGCGATCGACACCACGCCCACCGGCAGCGATTGCCAGGAGCGAATTGAGGTAGCCATGCGTCCTTGGTGGCGCGGCCGGCCGCCACGGAAATCGAGCCAAGCCAGTTCCGAGGAACCGCCGCCGATGTCGAACATCAAAGCGCCCAAGCTCTCCGCCTCGATCAGGTCCGCGCAGCCGGTGACAGCAAGTTCCGCCTCGGTCTGGCGGTCAACGATCTCCAGTTCGAGCCCGAGCTCGGCCCTTACCCGCGCGATGAACGCCTCGCCGTTGCTCGCCGATCGGCACGCTTCGGTGGCAATCAGGCGCATACGGGCGGGTTCGTGCTCACGCAGCTTGTTTCGGCACTGTTTGAGTGCCTCCATGGTCCGATCCATGGCGGCGTCGCTTAACCGACCAGTGACCGAGAGCCCCTCGCCGAGCCGGACGATGCGTGTGAAGCCGTCGAGTACGCGAAAGCTCTGCTCGTGTGGCCGGGCGATCAAAAGCCGACAATTGTTGGTGCCGAGGTCAAGCGCAGCATAAAGCGGCCCTCGCGAACGGCTTCGCGGATTTTGGGCGTTGTTCGCCCGCCGGTCCGCCTCACCGCGAGGTGGACGAGGCCCACCGTCGACGTCCTGCCGAACGGGGCCCTGCCCGTCGACCGGTGCAGCGCCGGATGGCGCCAGTGGGGCGGCAGGGTGATCCAGATCGGTCACTCGCCAACTTCCTTCTGCGCGGTCGCCAGCCCGAGAACCGAGGGCGCCCATCGCAGTTTGTTCAATCGTCGTCGCGACCTTAGGGCATCGCCCTCCGAAGTGTCAAAAGCAAATGCCCCGGCGGCGCCAGAACGCCCCTTCGCCAACATGGCAAAGCTCCGGAGGCTAAAGTGCGACGTCGGACGGCCAAATCCCCCCCGTGCCAGCGTTCAAGGACCATTTCGAGTGTTGATCGTCCCAGCGAATGCCGCTAAAATCTGCGCCCCCGATGCACCCGAGCCCTGTCCCGCGAAACAAAATGGCGCTTTCGGGGAACACGGAGGGCAAGCCGTTCGATGACCGTGCGGTCGAGACCGTCGACCAAGTCTATAACCTCGCTGAACAGACTGCCCAAAGTTGAAGACGTCACTGCCAGCCCCATAAAACGCAGCGCGCGGATCCTGCAGCGCGCCCACGCTCGGTCCGGGCTTCCACGGGTACTCGGAGCCGGGCGTCGTGCTGGCGTTCATGTCCACATCGCTGGCAGACCCTTAAAGGCGAATCAGACACTAGCGAAGAGCATGACCCTCAGGCGTGGCGTGGCATTGAAGGTTTAAGTACAAATCAGAAGTGGACCAAGAATAGATCACCAATTGCGGAGGCGTCAGTTGCCGAACCTATCTCTGGCGCTGGGTTTGTCGCCAGCCTGTCCGCCCGCTTCAGGGTGAAAACCGCAGGAATTCGCCGGTGTAGCGCTTACTGAGCGGGGCCGCGTAGCCGCCGAGCTTGGAGGTCCTGAGCCCCAGGCCGACAAGCGCCTCCGCCAGCTTTACGGCGGCGGCAACGCCGTCGATCACTGGCAGCCCATGCTCACGTCCAAGCGCTGCTGCGAGATCGGCCATACCGGCACAGCCCAGCACGATGGCTTCGGCGGCGTCCTCCTGGATGGCGCGATCGATCTCGCGCGAGATCCGGCCCCGCGCCGCGGATCCGGGTATCTCGAGTTCGAGCACGGCGACGTCCGCGGCGCGCACACGGGCACAACGGCTCGCGAGGCCATAGCGCACTAGATTGTGCTCGATTGCCGGCACCGACCGCGACAGCGTAGTGACTACCGAGAACTTCCCGGCAATCAGGCTGGCCATATGGAACGCCGCTTCACCTATGCCGATCACCGGCGCGGCCGAAAAGCTGCGCGCCGCCTCGAGCCCCGTGTCGTCGAAACAGGCGATGATGGTGCCGTCGACCGGGCCGGCCCGGCGCATCTCGCCGATAAGCCCGGGGATGGCGAACACCTCGTCGTAGTAGCCCTCGATGCTGGGTGGCCCGGCATCGGGATTGACGGCGACGATCTCGGTGGACGGCAGGGCGGCGGCGCGTGCCGCCTCACCGATCTTTTCGGTCATCGATTGGGTGGTGTTGGGATTGACGACGAGAAGCCGCATCAGACCTCTCCGCCGAGGTACAGCGCCTTGACGCGGGCATCGTTCAGAAGGTCAGCCGAATTGCCGCTGAGCGCCACCGAACCGGTGGTCAGGGCGTAGGCGCGCTGGCTGATCCGCAGCGCCATGCGCGAGTTCTGCTCGACGAGGAGCACGCTGACCTTTTCCTCACGGTTGATGGCGACAATTGAGCGGGCGATGTCCTGCACGAGTTTCGGCGCTACACCCAGCGAGGGCTCGTCGAGCAGCAGCAGGCGGGGCTTGGCCATCAGCGCCCGGCCGATCACCATCATCTGCTGCTCCCCGCCCGAGAGCGTCGACGCCTGCTGGCTAAACCGCTCCTTCAGCCGGGGGAAGCGGGTCAGCACACGCTCGAGGGTGTCGGCGATGCCGGCTTGGTCGGTGCGGGTGAATGCTCCCATCAGAAGATTGTCGCGCACGCTCATTAGCGGGAACACCCGGCGGCCCTCGGGGACCATTGCGATGCCCAGCTTGACGATGCGGTCGGGCGAGATGCCGTCGAGGCGTTTGCCGTCGAACAGGATATGGCCTGACCGCAAGGGCCGCAGTCCTGTAATCGCCCTCAGGATCGAACTCTTACCGGCGCCATTGGCGCCGATCAGGGCGACGGTTTCGCCCTCCTCCACGGTCATCGACACGCCTTTTAGGGCATAGACGTGGTCGTAGTAGAGCTCGGCGTTTTCAATCGAGAGCAGGGCCATGGCTACATCCCGATCGTTTCGTCTTCGACGCCCAGATAGGCCTCGATCACCTTGTCGTTGTTCTGGATCTCGGCGGGCGTTCCCTCGGCGATCTTCTGGCCGAAGTTGAGCACGACGATCCGGTCAGAAATCTTCATCACGGCGGGCATGTCGTGCTCGACCAGCATCACCGTGACGCCGCGCTCGCGTACCCCGCGTACCAGATCGACGGCGTGCATGGTCTCGTCGTGGTTCATGCCGGCAAACGGCTCGTCGAGCAGCAGCACCTTCGGATTGGTGGCAAGGCCGATCGCAATGCCGAGCGCGCGCAGATGCCCCTGCGGCAGGCTGCTGGCCTGCTCGTCGCGCAGCCCCGCCAAACCGAGGAACTCCAAAATCTCGTCGGTGGACCTCGCGAACTCGGCCTCGTCGGCGCGGGCGCGGCCGGAGCCGAGATAGAAGCCAAGCAGGTTGGCATGAGCGCGCAGCTGGTGGGCGACGAGCACGTTGTCGCGCACGCTCAGGCCCTTATAGATCGTCGCCTCCTGGAAGGTGCGCACCACCCCGCTCCGGGCCACCACGTGCGGGGCGCGCCCGGAGATCTGCTCACCCTCGAATATCACCTTGCCCGAACTCGGCCGCACGAACGAGGCGATGAGCTTGAACAGCGTCGACTTGCCTGCGCCGTTCGGTCCGATGACCGACAGGATCTCGCGCTCCATCAGGTTGAACGAGACGTCGTTGACCGCGACGAGCCCACCGTAGCGCTTGGTGAGATTGCGGACCTGCAGAATCCCCTCGCCCATCAGCGGGTCCTCCGGCGGAACCGCATGGCGAGGAGGCTGAGCAGGCCATTGGGTAGCACCAGCATCAGGACGATGAGGATGCCCGAATAGATCAGCAATTGGAACTGTGCCGTCTCGAACAGCAGGTCCCAGCCGAAGCGCAGCACGAATGTTCCCATCAGCGGACCGAAGACATAGCCGAGGCCGCCGAGGAAGCAGTTGAGCATGAAGTTGATCGAGTCCTGAGTAGTGAAGCTCGACGGATAGACAGACTGAGATACCGCGGAGAACACCGCGCCGGCTACGCCCCCGAGGAAGGAGGAAATGGCGTAGGCGATGACGCGGAGCGCGGCGATGTTGATACCTGTCGAGGCGGCCAGCTCTTCGTTCTGCTGCAGCGCCACGAACAGCTTTCCAACCCGCGAGTGAACCAGGCGCCAGACGCCGGCATAGGCGATGAGCATGATCGACACCGACAGCACGTAGAACGCCGGGCTAGCGTTACTGAGGCTGGCGAAGTCAGGAATGATGATTAGGGGGCCGATGGCCACCGGGCCAGGCAGCGGCAGGTTGCTCATGCCCTTGGCGCCATTGGTGATGGGCAGCGCCAAGGCGGTCAGCCTTGCGACTTCTGTCGAGACCAAGGTGACCATGGCGAAGTAGACGCCGCGGAGCCTGAGGATCGGGAGGCCGATGAGGATGGCGACGCCGGCGCAGAACAGACCCGCCAACGGGATCGTCCACCAGAACGAGACGCCATAGACCGAGACCAGCACGGCCGAGACATAGCCGCCGATCAGCGCGTAGGCGGCCTGGCCGATATTGATGCGGCCGATAGCGAAGGTGATCCAGACGCCGGCGCTGGCGACCGCCAGGAGAGAGATCAGGGTTAGCGTGTAGTAGAGGTCGTTGCGGCCGGTCGCGGCAACCACGATGGGCACGACGAGCAACATGACGAGGCCGAAGACGACGAAGCCGGTGAGCTGCAGGGAGCTGCGCATCTCAGCCCCACGGCTTTCCCATCAGCCCATTCGGACGGATGGCGAGAAAGACCATGAGGGTGGCAAAGATCACGAGGTAGGTGATGTCGCCATAGGCGTGCAGCACGCTCAGGCCAACCGCCTCGAACATGCCGAGGATAAAGCCGCCGACGATGGCGCCGCCGACGACACCCGCGCCGCCGATCATCACCATCATGAAGGCCTTGGTCGAGATGGCCCCGCCGATGCCGGAGCTGACCCCGGTGATGGCGACGAGGAGACCGCCGACAAGTCCGGCGAGCAGCGCGCCGAGCGCAAAGCCGATC
Organism: Devosia sp.; assembly: GCA_025352765.1. Classification (GTDB taxonomy): domain Bacteria; phylum Pseudomonadota; class Alphaproteobacteria; order Rhizobiales; family Devosiaceae; genus Devosia_A. Next base: position 7,732 of record JANXSI010000162.1, read on the forward strand.
ATCGAGTAGCGGTCGACATTGACGCCCATCAGTTGCGCCGCGACGCGGTCCTGCGCGAGCGCGCGCATGGCGCGGCCGGTCTTCGAGAACTGCATGAAGGCCATGAAGACGGCAATGAACACCAACGCGAGGCCGCCGACCAGAATGCGGTCGAAGGGAATGATGATACTGCCGGTGTTGAGAACGCCGTTGAGGATCTTGGGAACGCCATGCCCCTTTTCGCCGAAGACGAGCAGGATAATGGCGTCGAGCAGGAAGGCAATGGCTGCGGCGAGCAGCATGGTGCTCTCCTCCCGCTTGCTGCGCCGGATAACGGTGCGGAACAGGAACTTCTCGATAAGCGCACCGACGATCGCCAGCGTGACCGATGAGGCGACGAGGGCCACCACGAACGGCAGGTGCCACTGGCCATAGACGGTGTAGGTGACGAAGCCGCCCAGGACATACATCTGTCCGTGCGCGAAATTCAGTACGTTCATTAGCGCGAAAATGAGCGTCAGCCCCAGAGCGATCAAGGCGTATTGGGCGCCGAGATAGAGGCCGTTGACGAGGACCTGTTCCATGCGAGCCTGCCTTCGGAGGAAGGGCCCAGGGGAATTCCCGGGCCCTTGATCTGTGCAGGCCTTCTTAGTCGACGGTGCCCACGAACAGCGTCTTGAAGGCGCCATCCTGGTACTCGTTAACCACCATGGGCACCGCGACTTGGCGCTTCTGGCCGAACGAGGTGGCACCGACATAGGTGAGCTTGGCGTCCGGGTCCTTGAGGTAGGGGTTGGGCGCGGAGAAGGTGTCGATGGTCTTTTTGAACTCGTCGATGTTGTCGATCGCCGCCGGGTCGGCCTTGAGCGTATCGACGATGTACTGGAGCGCATACACCTTGGTGTTGGACTCGTCGTTGTACTCGCCGAACTTCTTGGTGTAGGCGGCCACGAACGCCTTCATGGTGTCTGAGGCGATCTCCGGAGTGGAGGCGCCGCCGACCGAGATGAAGCCGTTGGCGAGCTCGCCGGCACCTTCCTTGAGGACGCCGGCGTCCTGCGCCGTTTCGGTCGAGATCAGTCCGGTGTAGCCGAGCTCGCGCGCGGCGCGGATCAGCAGCGGCGCATTGGCCGGGGCGACGCCCGACAGCACCAGCAGGTCCGGTTTCAGCGACACTATCGGCGTCAGCACCGGCGTAAAGTCGGTGGTGTCGTTGGCGTAGGTGTCCTGGCTGGCCACGACGTCGAGGCCGAGCGCCTTGGCGGCCTCGACGCCGCCGTCACGCTGGCTCAGCGGATCGGATTCGTTTGCCGCAACGAAGGCGACGGTCTTCACGCCCTTGCTGTCCTTGAGATATTTGTAGATCGCCGGGCCTGACTGGTAGTTGGCAATCATGCCCAGAACGGCGTTCGAGGCCGGCGCCTGGTACAGCGACTTGGGGAAGGCGTAGGGGAAGTAGATGATATTGTTCTTTTCCGCGACCGGGCGAACCGCCGCGGCACCGTCGTCGACGTTGGGGCCGACGACATAGTGGATGCCTTCGGAAGCCATCTTCTCCATGCCCTGGATGGCGAGCTTGGGATCTTTCTGGTCATCGAAGGTGACGATGTCGAGGTCGTAGGTCTTGTCGCCGATCTTGACGCCGCCAGCGGCGTTCCACATTTCTGCAAGGGTCTGCATCGAGCGCACGTTGGACGTGCCCCATGCCGCCGCAGGACCGCTGGTCACGCCGACGAAGCCGATCTTGAGCACGTCGTTGGCCGCAATGGCCGGCAGGGTGAGCGCGGCAGTTATGGCGACCGCCGAAACCGCGCCGAGGAAAGTCAGTGTTGAACGTCGGGTAGCCATTTCCGTCTCCAAAAAATCCGCCCCGCGGAGCGATTAACTTCGGCTTCCGTAACTCGCGACAGGGAGCTAAGCGCAGAATCTTCGATCGTGTCAACAATCTACGGCGCATCTTGTGCACAAAGATTTTTCTGAAAGTGCACAATCGCCGTGGAATGTGCGATCTTTCGGGTCCCGACTGACCTGGAGAGCCTCACCCTGCTTCTGCGAGCGCACTCCCCGCATCGCAACGGACAAAATGACCCTGTTATGTATACAAAATTCGCTTGGAAATTCGGATCGCCGTCGGCTAACTTGTGCTGAATGGATATGAACCACCCGCTTCGCGCTCACCCTCTCACGCCTGGGCTTGCTGGGGCCGAGGATGTG
>JANXSI010000234.1 GCA_025352765.1 Devosia sp.
GTCGCCGGCCCATATCCTCGCGCCCTCGACCACGAGCCGAGGCATCGTCAACATGGCAGCGATCGCGGCAAGCGAGGCCGTTGCGGCAGAGGTGAAGGCATGATCCGGCACAGTGTGATTTTCAGCCTCAGGCACGCCGCCGGCTCGGCCGAGGAGACGGCGTTTCTGCGGGACGCCAAGGCGGCGCTGACGCCGATCCCGGGAGTCAATAAGTTCGAGCAGCTGCGCCAGGTGAGCACGAAGAACGACTACGCGTTCGGCTTCTCGATGGAGTTTGCCGATCGGGCGGCATACGCGGCCTACGACGCCCATCCCAACCACGTCGCCTTCGTCCGCGACCGCTGGGTGCCGGAAGTCGCGAAGTTCCTCGAGATCGACTACGAACCGCTCTGAGGAGGACATCTTCTAAAGTTGCCGCGGATCGAGTTCCCCGAACTCATCAATTGCCGCCAGAAGGGTGGGCAAGTAGTCGGCCACGGTCGACCAGATGATGGAAGGCTCGAGCTGGTCGTAGCCATGCACAATGCGGTTGCGGAGGCCTCGAATTTTCTCCCACGGCCAATCGGGATGCGCCGCGATGAAATCGGGCGCGCGCAGAGCGATGTTGTTGGCGCCTTCGCCAACCACGATCAGGCACATCGAGATTGCTGCTTGCGCCTGCTCGTCAAGCAGAAATGCCTCCAGGGACTTGCCGTTTCATGCTGTCCAGATACGTGGAAAGGCGATCATCCATCAAACGGGGCGCGCCTCATCCAGGACCTTGTCGCTCAAGAAGCGGTGAAGCTCTCCGGGCGTCACGACTTGAACTGGGACGCCCAGCGTTCTCTCAAGTTCCTGCTCAAGCCCAATAAGATCCAACAGTGTCGAGAGCGGCGCATCTATCAACAGGTCGATGTCACTCCCCTCTTTGTCGGTGCCGTGGAGCACAGATCCGAAGATGCGCGGATTCGTGGTGCGATAGCGCGCCACGACCTGCCTCACCAAGGCCCTGTTCTTCTCGAACGCGACCGAGGGTCTCATCTCGTGTTCCTCTCTGCGGTCGAAGATAGGCGTGGCGCTGACGCCGGGCAAGTCGATGTGAACCTGGCCGCGACCGCGCCCCCAGACTAGCCGCCGCTCTGAGGCGTTGCCTTCCGGGGCACTTTGGCGCGGGCCTGGACGACGCGGCGCTTGCGGTTGGCGTCGGAGACGTCGTTCATCATCTCCATCTGGATCTGCTGGATTTCGGCCAGCCGCTGCCACTGCTTGGAGACGAGGTAGTCGAGCTTTTCGTGCAGATGCCGGATTTCGAGTTCGGCCTTGAGATTGACCCGGTAGTCGTTGTCGGCGCGCAGCCGGTCCTTGGTCTCCTGCCGGCGCTGGCTCATCATGATCACCGGCGCCTGCACGGCCGCGATGCACGACAGCAGCAGGTTGAGCAGGATGAAGGGGTACTGGTCAAAGGCCCGGCCTTCGGCGCCGAGCGTCACGTTGATCAGCATCCAGACGGCGAGGAACGCTCCGAACGAGATCAGGAACGACCAGCTGCCGCCGAACTTGGCGATGGTGTCGGCCAGCCGGTCGCCGAAGGTCCGATGCTCGGCGAACTCTTCTTCGGTGTTCTCGGCGATGGTGTCCTGCCGGGCGATGCTCTCGGCCACCTGCCGGTCCAGTTCGCTGAACTCGCCGTGCTCCTGCTTGAGCAGGTCCTCGGTGTAGCGCATCCGGTAGCGCGCCAACTCCCGCAGGCTGACCATGGCGTTGGGCGGCAGGTCCGGAAAATCGCGGCGGATGAACTCGGCCAGCGTCGGCCGCAGCGTATCGAGCCGCACCAGGTCGCGCTTGCGGTAGCGCTTGCCGCTGATCGCCGAGGCAATCCGCTTCGAGGGCGGCTTTCGCACCGCCTCTGCCGTCGGTGCGCCGGCAACGATCGCCTCGCCGCTGTCGATGACGGTAACGCTGGGGTCGATCATCGTCTCGTCGAGCGGCGGGACGTTGTTTTCGGGCTCTGTCGACATGGCTTGGCACTCCGCGACGATCGTCGCGCCGTGCGCCAGATTGACGTCAAAACTGTGTCGAAACCGACGCTATTGAAACGCCGTTTCGGCAAAGCTGCGCAGCTTGCGCGAGTGCAGCTTTTCCGGTGGCAGGTCGCGCAGGATTTCCATCGAGCGCATGCCGATGAGGAGGTGCCGATTGACCTGGGTCCGGTAAAAGTCGGACGCCATGCCGGGCAGCTTCAGCTCGCCATGCAGCGGCTTGTCCGAAACGCAGAGCAGGGTTCCGTAGGGGACGCGGAAGCGGAAGCCGTTGGCGGCAATCGTCGCCGATTCCATGTCGAGCGCCACAGCGCGCGACTGGCTGAGCTGGCGGGCGATCTCGGTCTGGTCCCGCAGTTCCCAGTTGCGGTTGTCGAAGGTTGCAACCGTACCGGTGCGCATGATGCGCTTGGTCTCGATGCCCTCGAGATGGGTGATTTCGCCAACGGCCTGCTCGAGCGCCACCTGCACTTCGGCGAGGGCCGGAATCGGCACGGTGACGGGCAGGTCGGCATCGAGCACGTGGTCTTCGCGCAGGTAGGCGTGCGCCAGCACGTAGTCGCCGAGCTCCTGTGAATTCCTGAGGCCCGCGCAATGGCCCAGCATGATCCAGGCGTGCGGACGCAGCACCGCGATGTGATCGGTGATGGTTTTGGCGTTCGACGGGCCGACACCAATGTTGACGAAGGTGATGCCGCGCGCGCCGCTGAGCCTCAAATGATAGGCGGGCATCTGCGGCGACCGGGTGGTTCGGGTGCCGCTGGTGCCGCCGCCGAGGCGGGCGTTGTGGGTGATGAAATTGCCCGGCTCGATGAACGCATCGTATTCGGGATGTCCTTCGGCCATGTACTGCTTGGCGAGGCGCGAGAACTCGTCGACGTAGAAGCCGTAGTTCGTGAAGATCACGAAATTCTGGAAATGGTCGGCGTCGGTGCCGGTGTAGTGGCTGAGCCGGTAGAGCGAATAGTCGACGCGCGGCGCGGTGAAATGCGCCAGCGGGTAGGGACCGCCCGGCGGCGGCACGAAGGTGCCGTTGGCGATCTCGTCGTCGGTGTCCTGCAGGTCCGGCACGTCGAACAGGTCGCGCAGCGGGATCGGCAGGGCGTTGATGGCTTCGCCGTCGATCACCTCATTGGGGGCGAGGGCGAAGTGCAGCGGGATCCGGGTCGTCGACTCGCCGACGTCGATGCTGCCCCCGTGATTGCCGAGGATGACCGCGAATTGGTGCTTGAGGTAGCTCTTGAAGAGGTCGGGCGCCGTGATCGTGGTGCGATAGACGCCGGGCGTGTGCAGGTAGCCGTAGGCCAGCGTCGAGTCCGTCTTGCCGTAACTGCGTGAGGTGACCTGCACCTCCGGATAAAAGGCTCGGACGCGCCCCTTGGGCACTACGCCCTTGCTGAGCCCGATCAGGTGCTCGCGGATGAAGGCGGTGTTGCGGTGATAAAGCTCGGCCAAATAGTCCCAGGCGTCGTCGGGGTTCTTGAACGCCTTCTGGGGCGCAGGCGGCGGCGTGATGATGTCCATTCGGATCTCGTTGCTTCGCCCGGCAGCGCCGTGGCGTTGCGGTGCTTACTTAGGGTTTTTGGATCACCTGGGCAACCCGAGATGAAAACTCGTCCATGAACATCACGGCTCGGTGAATTGCTCTTTTCTTACGCGGCGGAAGGTCCATCTTTGTATCGTTCGCTGGATTTACGCAAACGACCCATGCACCGGTGAACCGAGAGACGCCTGCCGCTGCCCCCAAGCCCTCAACTATGCGGCGGGTGACTTTCACGGGCCACAGTTTCGCCAAAGCGGGACTGTGGCCCCTTTATCTTGTCCAGCAGGCTGGTGCGCCTCAGGTATGCGCGCCGTTGTTTTCGAGGTTCTGGATGAGCACGTCGGTCTGGTTTTCCTTGTAGGTCCCGTTGGCCTTCTGCTGTGCGTTTGGCCCATGGTACTTGTCGTCCTTGCCCAGGAACGATCCCTTGATGTGCCAGCTTCCGTCCTTGCCGAGGAACGAGCCCTCGAGATGATATTTGCGATCGTTGCCGAGGAACGAGCCCTTGGGATGATAGAACCCGTCGCGGCCGTAAAACGAGCCCTTGGGATGGTACTTGCCGTCGTTTCCCTTGAACGACCCCGCCGGATGCATCTTGCCGTCGGTGCCCTTGAAGTACTGGTCGGCGGCGCCCGCCAGCGATTGCAGAGACTGCGCGCCAACCAGGTTGTCGGCCATGAAGTCGGCGCCGGTGATGCTGGAAACCATGCGAGTCCCTTTCCTGCTGGCCAAAAACCTAGCGCTGCGCCGTTAAGGTTTTGCTAAGGGGCTCGTGCGGTGGGGATGCGATTGCAAAACCCGGCGCGTTCGGGCAAATCATCGGCGTTTGGCGATGAAGGGGATGCCCGGTCATCGCTCTCACGTCCCTCGGCCCTCGCGCCTAACCCCTGGAAACCAAACATGCCGTCGATGTATGCCGTCTCGGTTGGCGTCTTCACCAAGATGCTGACCAATCTCGCCGCGATCCTCGACAAGGCCGAGGCCTACGCGGCCGAGCGCAAGTTCAACCCCGACGTGCTGGTGAACCAGCGCCTCGCTCCCGACATGCACCCGCTGTCGTTCCAGATCCAGAACGCCACCGACCACGCTAAGGGCGCCGCGGCGCGGCTCTCCGGCCGCGAGGTTCCCTCCTGGCCCGACGACGAGAAGACCTTTGCCGACCTCAAGGCCCGGGTGAAGAAGGCGCTAGATTTTCTCGCGACAGTGAAGCCCGCCGACATCGACGGCAGCGAGGACAAGGAAGTCGTCCTCAAGGTGCGCGGTGTCGAGACGCCAGTGAAGGGCGAGACCTACCTGCTCGAGCGGGCCCAGGTGAACTTCTGGTTCCACTACACCACCGCCTACGACATCCTGCGCCACAACGGCGTGCCGGTCGGCAAGCGCGACTTTACCGGCTGATCCAAACGCTGCCGTGGCTCAGGAGTAGCGCTCTTCGAGCCACGGGTCGGCGTGGTTGTGATAGCCCCGGACTTCCCAGAAGCCGGGGTGATCGCGCGTCGCGAACTCGATCTTGCGGATCCATTTCGCGCTCTTCCAGAAATAGAGGTGCGGCACGACCAGCCGCACCGGGCCGCCATGGTCGATGTCCAGCGGCTTGCCTTCCCAACTATGCACCAGCATCGCCTCGGGCGAGGAGAAATCCTCGATCGTGAGGTTGGTCGTGTAACCGTCATTGCTGGTCAGCAGGACGTGCGTCGCCTCGGGCTTTGGCTGCACCGCCTCCATCAGATCGTGCGTCGTCACGCCATCCCAATTGTTGTCGTAGCGCGACCAGCTGGTGACGCAGTGGATGTCGTTGAGTTTGTGGGTCTGCGGCGCCGACATCAGATCGTGCCATTTCCAGGCGACGACGTTCTCGACGGCACCGACCACGTCGAGGTGCCAGACCTCCTTGGAGATGTTCGGCGTCTGCCCGAGATCGAGGATCGGCCAGTTCTTGACCAGATGCTGGCCCGGCGGCAGGCGGCTATCCTCGGGGCGCGAGGTCTTGCCGGTGAGGAACTTGCCGAGTTCAGCCCAGCGCGATTTGCTCTTGGTCAGTTTTGTGTCTTCGGGCGTGTCGGTCATGCGCAGGCTCCTTCGCAGTGTCGGCGAGTTTCCGCCGCTCAGACATGAAGTCAACCCACTGACGCGGGATTGAACGTCTGCGCGGCGCGGGGAGCTCAGGTCTTTTCGTAGAACGCGTTGCCGCCGGCGACCCAGGTGTAGTGCATGTTGTCGTAGGGGAAGGTGTACCCCTCGGTGTGGAAGAATTTCGCGTTGCCGACCCCCGGGTGGCGATAGCCGCGCAGCACCTTCTCGGCCATGTTGTGCGCCAGTTGCAGGCTCCGGCCCTCGCGCATCGGGTTCCACATGACGCCCGGTGCGAACTGGTTTGGCTGGCTGACGACGGCGCAAACCGTGTGGGGGTAGTTGCGATCCGCGACGCGGTTCATCACCACCGTGCCTACCGCCAGCATCCCTTCGGCGCTCGAGCGGTTGGATTCGAAATACATCACGCGCGTCATGCAGTCGGTCGGCGACATGAAGCCGAACGGCGACAGCATGGCACAGCCGCCCAGAAGCGACGTCGACAGTGCGACGGCGGCGAGGCTGATCGCTCGAAACACGGCAACTCCAGAACGCAAAACTCATCGGGAGGCGTGAGCCTCGCCGATGAGTTTGACGGAGTGCGGTTAAGTGCGCGTTGACCTAGTCGCGGCGCGCGGAGCGATTGAGTAGGAGGCTCGCGAAAATGGCGATGCCGATGGCGCCCACGATCATCGGGACGGGATCGGCCTTGGCCGCGCGGGCCACGCGGGCCGCCTGGCGCGAGGCTTCGCGGGCGAGGATAGCTGCCTCGTGGCGGCCGTAGTCGACCACCTGGTGCGACAGATCGCCGGCGCGGTGGGCGTAATGCTCCAGCGTATCGCGCGCCAGTTCGGCGCCATGATGCTTGCCGTAGTCGGCAACGTCATGAGCGGTGCGCCTCGCGACGGCCGACGCCTGATGCGCAAACTGGCCGAGGTGCTCCTGCGCCATGTCGCGAGTCTGCAGCGCGGTGTGCTGCAAGTCCTTTGCCAAACGACGGGTTTCGCGTTCGTTGATGCGATCGAGCCAAGCCATGAGACGCTCCGTTGTGTTCCTTGTTCCAACGGGCGAAGCCTCTCGCAGGTTCCAGCCCTTGCACGGCGCTTGTGAGACCCTACATCGGACGGATGATGACAGGAGCCTTCATGAGCACTGCCGAAGCCCGCCTCGAGCGGCAATTCGAGCGCATCGGCCGGCAGGTCCCGGCGACGGCCCGGTTCCTCCACTGGGTGCGCCAGCCGCATATGCATCTGGTGCGGATCCCGCTTTCGATCCTGCTGATCCTGGGCGGCGTGTTCAGTTTCCTGCCGGTGCTGGGTGTCTGGATGCTGCCACTCGGGCTGCTCGTCCTCGCAGTCGATGTCCCGCCGCTCAAGAAGCCGGTCGGCGACGCGATCGTTCGGCTGCAGCGGTTCATCGCCATCACGCGCCGGAAATTCCGCCGCGCGCCGGCCCGCTAGTTTGCGGCAGCGCAGCGCATGACTTCGGACGTCTGGTTCTTGCGATCGAGATAGACGATGTCGATGCCTTCGCCGGTCGGCCCGTAGATCGGCCGCATCTGGATCCGCTCGCTGGCGGTGGCACCATTGGCCGTGCAGGTCATCGCGGCGGTGTAGGTTCCGTCGCCGTTGTCGGTGTATCCCGAGATGTCGCAGCCGCTTCCCGGACCCTCAAAGCGCACCTTCGAGATCTTGAGGACCTGATCGCCGCAATTGGCCGGGTCGAGCCCCCAACTGCCGAACAGCGGCTTCAGCGCATCATCTGCAGCGGGCGCGACAACCGCGGCCTGTGACGTCTGAGCGGCGGCGGGCGCGGCCGACGAGGTCTGGGCAGGCGGTGTGCTCCCGCCGCCGCAGCCGGCGAGCAGCAGGGCAGGGATGACAATAGTGGCAAGGCGAAGTTGACGCATAAGTAGGCCCTCGGGTGACGCTGATCCTGTCAAATGGTTGAGGGGAACGATAGTTCCGATCGTCAGCCGAGTTGGGCCACCAAGGCATCGAGGATGGGCCGTTGCCCCAGATGCAGTTTCAGCCGGGCTTCGGGCAGGCCGAACCAACCGCCCCGATCGACTTCCGGGATGGTGATGCGGCGTCCGGACCGAGGCGGCCACTCGATCTCGATGTGGTTCGAGACCAGCAGGGCAGGGTCGAAGTCGCCGGCAAGGGAGAAGGCAACGACGGTCTTGCCGCCCGATTGGCGGAACTCTCCGAGCAGCGTCAGCGGACCCGGCGGCACGGTGCCCACCTCTTCCGAAAATTCCCGGCGCGCGGCGGCCTCACGATCTTCGCCGGCGTCGATCTCGCCCTTGGGCATCGACCATCCGGCTTCGTCCTTGTTGGCCCAGAACGGCCCGCCGGGATGTACGAGGAACACTTCGGGGCCGGGGCGATGGAGCAGAATGCCGGCAGAGACGACGGGCATCACGGACGCTCCAGGATGTCGCGCCAGACGGACCACTCGCGCCGGGAATCGGCCAGCGCACGGTGCGCGACGGGCAGGGCGTCGGCACGGGCTTGCGCGGCGTCCATGAGGCCCTGGAGCAGAGCCTCGTTGGCGCGCGTCCCCAGCCGTTTCTGCGCCGCCGCCCGAAACGCCACCTCGGTGTCCTGCAGACGGATGAGATGCCGTGGATGGCCGGCGGCGCGCAGCAACATGCTCAGCCAGTGGCCGTCCCACGAGGGCGCGCTGGCCAGCAGGATATTGCCTTCGGCGAGATCGATCACCCTGCCGCA